>JAJXVP010000385.1 GCA_021782055.1 bacterium
TGGGCAAGTTTTTTTATCTTCCGTGCCCGAAACACCCCGTTGGGTTCTACCCCGAAGACAGCTTACGATAAAGGTCTCAGAATTTTTGGATTCTTGGCGTCATCCAGAAAGCCCCTTGCCCAAGGGTGCAAAAATCGAGTACGGTAGCACCACGCAAGAGGAAGAGGGTTATGGGTATTCGGGGTGAAGTTTTTTCTACCAAAACATCGACGGGGAAGCGGACTTATTTTTTTAACATCAAAGAAAACCGTCATGGCGATCTGTTTTTGAACATGGTAGAAAGTAAAAAACAGGTGGATAGTTCCTTTGAGCGTCATTCGATGGTGGTCTTTGAAGAAGACCTGGAAACCTTTTTAGACGGATTAAACCAGGCCGTTGCGTTTCTTAAAGCGGAAAAGAAAGCGGCAAAACCTGCCCCCGAGCGACCTGTTCGCTATCGGGCTGTGGTTCGTGACCGTGACCGTGATTCACCGCGAGACCGAGACACCAAGCGCGACTACGACGAATAATTTGGCGGTTCTTTCCAACGAAAGCTTTTTCGGTGAATGATCGAGGGACCGTGTGTCAGAAGGGCTCGCCGGTGGGCGACTGTCGGGTAACCTTTGTGTATTTCAAAGCCGTATCTGTCGTCTAACCAAGACCAGCGAATCATCCAATGATCTCGGGCAACCTTAGCGACAATGGATGCCGCGCTGACGCAGGGAATCAAAGAATCGCCACGAACAACAGCCTTACCGGGTATCGGGAGACTAGGCCATTGATTTCCATCTACATAGGCAAACGTGGAGGGGAACCCCATCGCTTCGTAAGCACGCCGCATGGCGAGCAGACTTGCTTGCAAAATGTTGATACGGTCAATTTCTTCGGGCCAGCTCCACCCAATCCCCACGTGCGCTTGTGCAAGAATGAGGCGAAAGGCCCGTTCCCGAGCTTTTTCTGTCATCGATTTGCTGTCGGCGACTTCATGAAGTGGAAAATCCTCTTTTAAAAGAACACAGGCTGCCGTCACAGGACCGGCCAAGGGGCCTCGCCCGGCTTCATCTAGCCCGCAAATCCTTTGACCTGATATTTCCCCTGGGTTTTCCATGGTGACCGCCTTGAACTTTACCCGTTTGCTTTACCTTGCGCTTTTCTGGACTGAATGTTAAAGTTAACCAGAAAATTGTTCTTGTGCCCAGGGGTCATCTTTGTTTTTGAAAAGTATGGAGATCTTTGGCTTCAAGTCTTTTGCAGACCGTAGCCGGATCGAATTTACGCCGGGAATTACCGCCCTGCTAGGCCCCAACGGCTGTGGCAAGAGCAATGTTGTTGATGCTCTCAAATGGGTGCTCGGCGAGCAAGCCAGCCGGTCTTTGCGTGCCGATAAGATGGAAGATCTCATCTTCAATGGTACCGAATCTCGCAAAGCTCTGGCCGTCGCTGAAGTCAGCCTTACCTTGTCCAACGAAACTCGTGTACTCAACCTCGATGTGGCAGAAATCTGCGTCAAGCGGCGGTTATACCGTTCGGGGGAAAGTGAGTATTTCATCAACGAGACTCCCGTCAAGCTCAAAGAAGTTCGAGAGCTTTTTTATGATACTGGGGTGGGTAAATCCGCCTATTCCGTCATGGAACAGGGTCGCATTGATCAAATCCTTTCCACGAAACCAGAAGAACGACGCTATTTGTTCGAAGAAGCCGCAGGAATTACCAAGACACGAATGAGGGGTCAAGAGGCAGAGCGAAAGCTAGAAAAAACCGAAGAAAATCTGCGTCAGCTGGAAGGGATTCTGGCAGAAATTCGTCGAACCCGTGAAAGTCTGCAAAAGCAAGCCGAAAAGACAAAAACCTATCGAAAACTGCGGCAAGAGATTTTTGAACTTGAAAAACGTCAACAGCTCCGTAAAGTCAAAGAACTCAACACCAGTCGTGAGACTTGGACAAAACGCTTAGAAGAACGGCAGACTCAAAGAACAGAGGTTCAAGCCGGGTTAGAAGATCTGAATCGAACGCTAGAGGTGGGTCTTAAAGAAGTTTCGGGGTGGGAAGAGCAACTGGTAACGGGCCAAAAACAGCTCTATGGACTCGAATTAGAAAAGGCTTCGATTCAAAATCAAATGAAAGTCCAGCAAGAACGCCGTTCGCACCACGAAAATCAGCTGGCTTTGACGCAAAGCCGAGCCAAGACGTTGGCAGAAAGATTAACGGCTTTGCAATCTGAAATTCAAGAAAAGCTGGCCCAGAAGCATCAGCGCGAGCAAGAGCTGGCGGCTTGCCAAGCCAACATCGCACTTTTTGAACGCAATATCGAAACCGCTAAGTTGAAACTCGTAGCACTCTCCCAAAATATCCATCAAGCCGAAGAGTCTCTAGCCAGCGAATCTCAAACCGAACGAAACCTGCTGAATGAGCTTGGTACTGTAACTGACCACTTAGTCCAGGAACTCGAAGCGGGTCTGCAAACAACACCAGATAGTTTTCAGCTCTCAGATTGGGCTCAAGAGGTAGAGCAAGGGCTAGCCAATGCTCTGATTCAAATCAACGGTCGAAATGCCCTGCTTCAAGACATTCTGGCGACAAAGTCTTGGCCGGACGCTGACCCTTGGAGCTTTTTAGCAAAATTTGTTCAAAGCGGCGAAGGCCTAGCCGTTGGACTGAAGCAGGTTCAAGACCATTGGGCTCGATATCGGCAAGCCGTGCCGAGTTTTCTTCAAGATTTTCTGTCTCCCCAAGGAATTGTCTCACAAAAGCGAGCCTTAGAAGGTAAAATCGACACCAGTCGTCAGCGTGCGACAGACCTTCAAGAAGAAATTCAGGCTCT
>JAJXVP010000386.1 GCA_021782055.1 bacterium
GCGCAGTTCAAAAGCTGCTATGCCGAGCAAGAGGAATGTTGAGGTTAGCAAAAAAATCAGGTCGTACTTACTCCAGAACTTCATATTTGACTTCTTCGGACTCGGTATCGACGCTGTCGAGGTTGACAGCTTCGAGTCCCAATTGTTGACGGAGAGTGGCTAGGTCACTAGGACACTGGGGGTCGTCCAATCGCCCCAGAACGGCATACACCTGCTGGGCGTCAGCCTTACCCTTGACCATGATTTTTTTCATGGGAACCACACGAAACAGGTCCGGGACTTCTTGGTAGGCAAACTCGCTGATGAGAATATCGGTATGGAACGGTTTGTTCAAAGCCTCGATGCGGCTGGCCAAGTTGACAGGGTCGCCGATGACGGTATACTCCATGCGTTCGGGGGAGCCAATTTGACCGGCAACGACTTCACCCGTATTGACGCTCATCCCAATACGAATGAAGGGCTTTTCGGGGGTACCTCGCCCTTTGTTGAACTCGCGTAAAGCCGTGCGCATTTGCAAGGCCCCCGTGATGGCGTTTTCGGTATCGTTACCCCGGCTGTAGGGCACACCCCAGACCGCCATGATGGCATCGCCGATGTACTTGTCGACCACGCCATGAGTGCGATTAACGCACTCGACCATGGCCGTCATGTAACCGTTAAGGAACTCGACCACCCCATGCGGCGTGAGCTTTTCAGAAATCGCCGTGAAGGAGCGAATATCTGAAAAGAAGATGGCCGCCTTAATGAGCTCACCGCCCAGCCTCACATCGTCGCGCATGACCTTTTCGGCAATCTCTTTATTGACAAATTTGCCAAAGGCGGTTTTGATGCGTTCGCGTTCGGCCAACCCGTGGCTCATGTCGGTAAAAGCCAAGGACAGACGGCCAATTTCATCGTTGGGAGCTTTGCGGAACTGTATATCATAGGTACCGCTTTGAATTTTGACAGTACCGTCTACCAAACGTCGGATCGGTGTTGTTAAGGTGCGCGAATAGAAGAAGAGGAACATCACGGCCACCCACAACACCAGGGCCGTCAGGCCAAAGTTAGCACTTTGAATTTGTTTGACCTGGGCCAGAGCTTTGGCTTCGGGGGCACTAGACAGCACAATAAGGCGCCCACCAAAAAACTTGCGGAACGAGCCAATGGCCGCTTTGCCCCCCGCATTAAAATAGCGCATTTGTTCTTGATCGACCGAGCTGGTTACGGCTTGGCGTACCAAGGGGTTACTCGTCAAATTGGGGCTTTGCACCACCAGCTTTTGGTCGACCGAAACCAAAAGTTTTCCTGTAGCATCGATCAGTGTGTTGACGTAAAGTTCCTTGGACTGGAGGGAGCGGACTAAACTGTCCATGCTAAATAACAGCACCACGATGCTGGCGGCTTGGGTGGCGGTCTTGTGCTGGTAGGGGAACGACAGGGCCAACACCGGATAGTTAAATGCCGGTGAAAGATTGTCGAGTACCGAAGCACCGGCAAAGGCCTGTTTGAAGGACTCGGGAGCATGGGCAAGCACCTGCAAAGGGTCGGGCATGGTCAGGTCAGCCCTGACGATTTTTGCTTTGTTGTCGAGGCGGTTTACCAAGTGAAGACCGCTTTGATCTTGGGTCAGTACCCACAGCGAAATTAAATCGGGCTCAAGTTTGATCAGGTCATCGGTGATGGAGGCTTTGCTGGTGCGGTACATGAGGCCCCCGTCCACAGAAGTGGCAATCAGACGCCCGGCGTTGATGAGGGATTGAAGATCAGACTCGACCTTTTGCGAGATCAGGTCAGCCCTGTCTAAGGTATTGAACTTGACGGTTCGCCTGACGTCGTTGGTGTACTGACTGGTGGTCCACAACGTCATGCCCGCCAACGAGAGGATCAATAGTAAGGACACGATCCCTATGAGTTTGACACCGATTGATAAGTATGGTCCCCGTAACGTCATGGCTTTGTGCCTCCTGTCGGTAAAGCCCAGACAGCTTTTAAAGTTAACCCTAAGGTTTGTAAGGGCTGTTGGTAGATCACCATGCGGTAGATTACCCCGCCCTGCAAACGCCAGGCATCGGTCAGGGGGAACTGCCCCTCTAACGAGGCCCCCACAAAGGGCATGATGTCTTGCCACACGAGCTTTTCTGCCAACACATCGGGCAGGGTGATTTCGATATCGGTGAACCCCGCCCCGCCTTCGAGCGCCAGGCGCACCGACCAGGTCGGCAGGGTGTATTCTACAACAGGACCACCCATAACCGAAACATTCCACAACGAGCTCAGGGCCACATCACTGTAGGCTTGGTGAGCAAAGTCCAGCCACTCGGCATTAGCAGTAAAACCAAAATCCCACACACTGCCCTTGATGGGCCTTTTGTGTTCAGTCAGAAAATAGGCGGCCGATACCCCTTCGTTGAGGGGAGTCCACGAATAGATGTTGGCCCAATCGCCCACGGCGGCCACGGCGCTGGTCAACACCGCTAACTCCCACTTGCGGCTGATGGGGTCTTCGAGCACATTCAACAACGGCCCGGGGGTTTCGCCCTTGCCCGGTTCATTGACCAGGCGAATTTGGTACAGCCCTAAAGGAAGGCGCTCATCGATTTCTAATGTGAGTTTGGTTTCGGAGTAGGAGACCAGCTTAACCGGGTACTCACCTCCCAGGCTAAAAAAACCGCTCAGGCGAGCTAACTTCACGACCACCGGCGGGGCGAAATCGCTGCCCCTGAGGGTCATAAGTGCCGGCACCTGACTGTTGTGCAATAGGCCAATACTCAGGCTGTCGGCATGGGGATGATAGGGCCCCTTAACAAGGAACGCCT
>JAJXVP010000387.1 GCA_021782055.1 bacterium
TCATAGCTTTGTCTGGCCGAGCGGGCGGCAACCAGCCGCAGGCGAAAGCGCACTCACTTACTTTGTAGCCCGCCTTCGCCAAGAGTTTACGCTGGCTCGCCAATACGAAAGAGGAATGCTCAACGACGTTGACACCGAGTGTTTGCATCAGTACCGCACACGACTCAGGCGCGCTCGGTCGATTGTTCGCCTGGGACAAAAGCTCTTCGGCCCGTCGCTCAAAGGTTTGTCGCAACACCTTCAACAGCTCATGCGCCCCAGCAACGAGTTACGGGACCTTGATGTCCTTTTGATCAGTTGGGAAAGCTTTATTCGCTTACTCCCCCCCGAGTTCGCTAATGACTGGACGCTATGGAAAGCGGCGCTCGAAAAGCAACGGCAAATAGAGACTCGTTCGTGGAAAAGGTGGCTTAAATCCGAAAGCTATCAAAAAGTTGTCCAAGACTTCACGCTGGCCCTCGACAGCTTGACGGAACCTGGTCCAGCCATGGAGGTGGCAGCCCTGCCACTCTTGGCGCGACTTGCCAAGCTACGGAAAATTCCTCGCGCTCTGGGGCCTTCGCCAACCCCAGAGCAACTTCACCAGGCCCGGATCCAGCTCAAAAAAGGCCGCTACAGCTTAGAGATGCTGAGCTACTGGTGCCCGCCCAGGGTTTATGCCGGGCTCGTTAAAGAAATCCGGTCATTGCAAGACCGACTTGGGGCGTTCCAAGACCTTTCTGTGATTTTACATCGCGTCGGCCGCGAGCTAGAGGCAAAAAAGTCTGCGTTAGCTCCCCTGCCCCGTGGCGTTCTGTGGGGCACCCTGTGGGCCGAAGCCCGCCAAATGCAATGGCAGGTTCATAAAGCCCTGCTGAGGCTGGCCTCCCCCCGGCTTCGCAAAGTTTTTGCTCTTTTAAAGAGCCTTGAGCCCGATCAACAAAAAACCGATCAACAAAGCCCTGCCCCGGAGCAACCCCAGGAATCCGGAGACACCCCATGAGTTACGAGCGAACATTTTTGTGGAACGGTGCCTTGCCTGCTGACAAGTTTTGCTGGTCCGAAGAGTTAGCCTTTTTGCCAAATACGGGTCTCTGGGCTTTGCACCTGCTCAAACAATACTCTCCCGAGGCCGCCCTCGAGTTGAGGCTCCAACAAGCGATGTCGTTGGAACGCACCAAAATTTCGCTGGACCACGAGGCCTCGAGGGAGCTCTGGGAACAAGCCCCCCACCGGATACTGAGGCAGGCAGCTCCCCTAGAAAAAGAAGCTCCTTGGGCAAAAAAACTGTCTGGGGAGTTGTTTTTCTATGATGGCCCCTTGGCCGGTTTGCAAACTGCGGTGGTGAGGTTTGCTTCACGCGAAAAAGCACGACAATTTTGCCCGCCACGTCACTTTGGCTATGAGTTAACCTTCGACCCTCGGTTTAGCGAACAGGCTCTCGCCCAGGCCCAACCCTCCCTACCCCTTTCAGCAGGGGCAGAGGTAACCTGGACCTTTGGAGCCCTGCCGTTTCGCCAAAAAGGTTCACAAACGGAGCTGATCATCATCTCTACCCGCGGTTCCGAAACAACCCGCGGATCGGCTCGCTGGATTTTTCCCAAAGGACAACCCGAAAAAGGCCTAACGCCGGCTCAAGTGGCGGTTATGGAGGGTCATGAAGAAGCCGGAATTCACGGCACCCTGGTAGGCCACCCCCTGCTTTTGCCGTTTCAGCGCGACTCAGGAACCGATAATTTGGTGCTTTTTCCCCTGCGGGTAAAAAAATGGGACACAACTTGGCGCGAAGCAGGTCAACGTGAGCGGGTCAGCATTCTTTTAACCGAGGTGGACCCCCAGGTTCACGGGGATTTAATTGTTCGGGGGGCCCAAGCGCTGTCTGACTTGTATACCTAGAGTTGCGCCAGAAATAACCTTGTGTTAAGTTAAACGCCGCCATGCGAAAATCACTCATAGCCTTCACCCTTGTTGTCCTCGGCGGAGTTTTATGCGGGGTAGCTCCTCTGACGGCCCAAGAGGCAACTCAAGGGACAGCCCAAAACCTTGAACGCCCCGTCGCCGCCGATTCTCCTGTCTATGGTTGGTTGGCCGATTTGTTCGCTTCGCAGGGGCAGACCTTACCAACGACATTTGCGCCCTCCACGATACGCCAAATTTTATGGGAGCTCAGCCTTTTGGACTCGTCACGGTTTGACCGAGGCCAAGCCCGGTTAGCCGCCGCTATCCGCACGACCATCCAGGGCCGCCCTCAAACGTATCAAGAAGGAGCTTTTTCAGCCCGGATAACCCAGGATTTCAACCCGCAGGGATTTGCCTCTTTGGGGACCTTGCTGCCCTGGTATGACGGCTACAACACCCGACCCAATTTGTACGATATAAAACTCGAAGCCAGCGTGGGCAACTGGGTCTGGGCCGGCTTTGACCTCGATTTGAAAAAAGACTTCTTCACCGACCTTGATCAGCTTCAACCCGTCTCGAACATCCCTCTATCGGGCTCGGAGCTGGAGTGGATGTGGCCGGATACCGCCGGAATGGTGTTCGGCGGCGACCATTGGGATGTGCGCTTTCTTCGAGGCAAGGTAGGCACCCAGGCGGGCTTTACTAACGCCGCCCTTTCGACAGATTTGGGCACCGTCGATCAGCTGGGCTTTTCTACCTGGTGGAAGGGCTTTACCTACAATTTTTTGGTAATTCCGTTTTCAGACTACGCCATCACGCCGGGACAGACCTACTACGGGGGCTACTACAAAACTACCCCGTTCGATCAGCAAGCCAGTGCCAATAACAACGCTGGGGCCACCTATATGCCGGCCTC
>JAJXVP010000388.1 GCA_021782055.1 bacterium
GGTTCCAAGTGGCCAGACGTTCCCGCAAAAAGTCAAAGTTCCCCTTTAAATGTTCTAACAACTCGTCCAACCACTGATTCCCATGACGATAGGCGGCCCAAGCCGCTTCGATCGACAAGACATGGGGTTCATTGTAAAAGTCAGCTTCAACCGCACGGCGAAACTTGACGGCCAGCTCGGGGTTTCGAGTGAACGCGTGAGCAATCGCCAGGCCGGCCATGTTGAAAGTCTTATTGGGACCTGTAACAACAAGGGAACGTTCTGCCAAGGCCGGAAGATCCAAGGCACTGATAAAGTTTACCTGCGGATTGATCAAATCGGCGTGGATTTCGTCAGACAAGACAAGAAGGTCAAACTCTTGGGCGATTTGAGCAACGCTTTCGAGTTCCTTTTTGGTCCAAACCCGACCTGTCGGGTTTTGAGGAGAGCAAAACAACCAGAGTTTAACGGGGTTCCCCGCTTCACGGCTTGCTTGAAGGCGTGCGCGAGTCTGGTCGGAGTCAAAGCGCCAGGCCTGACCAGGAGTTTCTGGCTCTTTTAATGGGGCTTCTACCACGTGTCGCTGGTTCAAGGTGACAACGCGAAAAAACGGGGTGTAGACGGGGGGCTGTACCAAAACCGCATCCCCGGGATTACTGAAAGCCCTTAAGGCCATGGAGAGCCCATGAAGCACCGATGGAATCGGGATGAGCATCTCGCGGGTCAGCGTCCGGTGGTATCTTGTCTCGTGCCAGTTAAGAATAGAGTCAAAATAGGCAGGGGGAAACTTCATATACCCAAAGATAGGCTTACGAAGCCGATCAAGGAGTGCTTGCTGAATTTCGGGCAGGGCCTCAAAATCCATGTCGGCAACCCAGAGGGGCAGGATGTTTTCTTGTCCGGGCGTATTGTGAGGGTTGTCCCACTTAAGAGAGTGGACGCCAGAACGGTCTACTCGGGCATTGAAGTCATACATGTCAGCCTCCCGGAAAGCGGATCGTTAAAGTTCGTGTCGTTTTATCATAACGAGGGTCAAGGCCAGGTTGGTCATAAGCGGGAGCTTCAGGAATGGCAGGAAAAGGGGAGTCAGCCGCCCATTGCCGCTGTAAAACTCGGCAGAGCCGCTTGGCTTCGGGCCCGGCACCAGCAACCGGCACAAGACGAAAAAGCGTCGGAGGGAGCGCCAAAGCGGGAGCCTTGAGCGGAAGAATAAGCTCGGCCATCCATAAACCCTGTGGAGTCGGTTTTAGGTCAAGGGTTTGATAAGTTCCCGAAAGTTGAAGTCTAAAAATTCTTGTTAGGAGAAGTGGTGGTTGCCCCGAGATCCTAAGCACCTGGTCGAGATACTTTTGGCCTGCAATGGGGTCAACAATCCACACGATACGGTACGTATTGGGATCAGTCAGAGGGGGCAGATTTTGAGCCGAAAGTGTCGAAAAGCCCCCGCTTAGCGCCAGGAGGGCGGCAAACAAAAATCCCAGACGCATGAACTAAAGCTTAGAGGTGGGGGCTGGCACTGTCAAGAAGCTCAACTTCTCCTCGCCCGAGGCGATAAAACAAAAGACCGGTTTCGCGCGAGGTTCTTGCTGGACAGGTAAAGTCAATTTCCACAGCCTCGCCCGATGGGTAGGTTCCCTCGCCTTGAAAACTCCAATAGGGAGCCTTTGGAAGGCTCAGCGTGATCTGCTCCCCGTCATGCCATTCTTGAAGCAAGAGATTTTCTCCCCAAGCCTCGGTGCCACCAGGGGCGGCAAAGAGGACTGTGAAGGTAATCCCGGTTTGATTTACCAGGGTGAGTGCGGGGGACTTTAAGCTATCGGCAAAAGGTTGGGCTAAAACCACGGTTAGCCCGATCAAAAAAAGAAAGTAGAAGGTTTTCATGGGTGCCTCCACCCAAAGAGACAGCGCGAAACGGCACTTTGCTTTGACGGGTTTAACTTCTTGAAGGGCACTGACGGGCCACAGGGCACTCGGGACATTGAGGGCTACGAGCGGTGCAAAGCTCTCGACCATGGCGGTTTGCCGCCATCGAAAAGCGGAACTGCTTGTCGTCGGCGATGAGATCCTGTATCGCCCGCTCAATTTTTTCGGGTTCGTGCTCGTCAGTCAAACCCAACCGTCGGACAACTCGTTTAAAATGTGTGTCGACAATGACGGCAGGGAGTCCGGCTAGGTGACCGCGCATCACATTGGCAGTTTTACGTCCCACGCCAGGCAGAGCGGTTAATTCGGACATTCCCATGGGAACCTCGCCATGGTACAGGTCACATAAGATTCGAGAGGTTTCTTTGATATACCCAGCCTTTGCTTTGTAAAACCCGGTGGAGTAAAGGAGCTTTTCTAAGCTGGGGAGGGGGGCCGAGGCGAGGGCTGCGGGGGTAGGGTAAGCACGGAAGAGCCCAGGTGTGACCTCATTTACTTTGGCATCAGTACATTGGGCTGACAAAATGACAGCAATCAACAGCTCAAAGGGTGTTCGGTAAATCAGAAACGAGGTGGTGTCAGGATACCGGGCTAAGAGGAGCTCGACGATTTGAGCCGTCTGAGGGTTGGGTTGACAGTGATCTTCCATGTTCATTATGATAGCCACCATATACGGGTTGTGGTCCAGCGGTCTACGACGCTTGCTTTGGGAGCAAGATTTCGCCGGTTCAAATCCGGCCAACCCGATTTGGGTCCATAGCTCAGCTGGATAGAGCAACGGCCTTCTAAGCCGTAGGTCACCCGTTCGAGCCGGGTTGGACTCATCCTTACGCTGTAAGGAATTAGCTAAAAATAAGGCGACCGAAAACGGAGCTTTTT
>JAJXVP010000389.1 GCA_021782055.1 bacterium
GCGCCACGAGTCCACGGTACGGCACAAAGAAGTTGCTCCGGTATTAAGAACTCAGTACTGGATTCAGGTTGGAGCGTATACCAACCGCTATCAAGCGGAGCGCATGTCCCATGCCTTAGCGGCTCAAGGTTTGAAAGGAACTCTGGTGACAGCGGTTTCCCAAGGAAAGACCATCATTAGGGTCCGTGTCGGTCCCTACGCTCAAAAACAAGAAGCCGAAAAATTTCTGACTTGGGTGAAACCTGTGAAAGGAATGGAGGCAAGTTTTATCACAGTCGTACATGCACGCTAAGGATTTACCGAATTAGTTTGTAAAGGGGGCTGTTCAATTTCTTGGTAGAGCCGTATCATAAAAGAGAGGCGGTTGCATGCAGGAAGTTGATCGGCAAGCTTTGATGTCGAGATTTATAAAACACCCCAAGCGAGATTTTCTTCTTGCAGGCTGGGGTGTTTTTCTTTTTGACCTGGAGTCAGGGCTTTGCCAGCCCAGCCGTCTTGGGGCTGATTTAGGATGGCCTCAAAAGGGGTTTTCTTTTCAAAAACTTGCGGAGCGCTTGCACCCAGAAGATCGACTTCAGGTTATTCCCCAGTGGGACGCCCTAACCCAGGGCTCTCAAGATGCCCTTGATGTCGTTTTTCGGTTGAAAGATTTGAACGAAGAGTGGCATTGGGTGCAATTTCGTGCTGTAGTTCTTGAACGAAACGAGAATAAAATTCCCAGCTTAGTAGCTGGCTTTGACCGAGAAATGACTGCGGAAAAAGTCAAACTTTTGCAGGTGGAACAATCTCTTAGCTTTTACGAACGGCGTTTTTGGGAAACTGAGACTCTTCGGGTGGCAGGTTCTGTCTTAGCTGGTGGAGAAATGAACCCTGTGGCGGCTGTCGAACGCTTTTTATACCAGTCCAGCCGTTTTTTGTCCTTTGATGCGGCGGTGGTTTGGGGATGTGGCGAGTCGTCGTTTGAGTGGTTAGGCGGGGTCTGTCTAAACCCCTTGGATTTACCTCCTATAGATGCGTTTCCTGAACTTTTTGAAAGCTCGCTGACCCATCGTCGCGCCGAACTCATCACGAATCTCGAAGAAAAATGTCCAAAGCGTTTTTTGCTACAGAATAAAAGATACAAAGGCTGGCTGGGACTTCCTTTAGTTTATCAGGATAAGTTAGTAGGTTATGCCGAATTTTTTCATCAAAGCGCGGGAACCGTAGGTCTAGAGCAATTGGGCTCTGTTTCGGCTTTAGCTGATACGGCTGCGGCAGTGTTATTTAATGCGCACCGCTTTCTTACTACGGAGCAAGAAGCGGCAACTGACACGTTGACTGGACTCCAAACCCGAAGAAGTTTTCAAAGGTCTGCTGAGCTTTTGGCACAAGACGGAAAAATCTTTCCCCTTTCTCTAGTCCTTTTAGATTTAGATCATTTTAAAATGGTAAATGATGTTTGGGGGCATCAAGCTGGGGATGCTGTTCTGTGCGACGTCGCCAAAGTTTGTCGACTTTTGACCCGAGAAGGAGATCTAGCCTGCAGATGGGGCGGCGAAGAGATCTTGATCCTTTTAAAAATGACAGGAGCTCTTCCAGCTCGTCGGGCTGCAGAACGTTTGCGACAAGAAATTGGGAAGCTTCGCTGGGAGCTGTACCCGCAAATTCAAATTACTGCCAGCCTGGGTGTGGTGACCTGGCCCAAAGGAACTTCGTTATCGTTAAATGAATGGTTTTCTAGAGTCGATCAATCCCTGTATGAAGCCAAAAATGCTGGACGAAATCAAGTCAAGGTATGGCATGATCATGACAAGGCGACTCTCTGAAAAGAAACCTCGTATTTTTTAGCCTGGGTGTGTTTGCCTTAGCTCCTGTCTGGTTAGGCTATGTGGCGCTGACCACCCTTGAAGGATGTTTCGTCCCCTGGAGCCCCGCAACCGCTAGTCTCTTTACCTGGTTTGTCAATGCTCCCAATGAAGAACTCAGTAAATGGGGCGTCTTCATCGTTGGCACGAAAGCCCTCAAATCTTTAAGACGACCTCTGGATGGGTGGTTTCAGGGGGCCTTTCTGGGCTTAGGTTACGGTCTCGCTGAAAGCATTCCTTATGCGGCACAGAAAGGACTGCTGGTTTTTGTAGAACGTTTGGCGACGGCTGTCCCAGCTCACGTGTTTTATGGGGCAATTTGGGGGGGGTACTATGCTTGGGAAGTCTGCCAAGGTAAAGGAAAGGTCAGGCATTGGTCTTCGATCCTATTGGCGCTAGGAATTACCATTGTTTTTCATGCAGCCTTTAATTCTTCTTTAAGTGGACCTTGGGGTATCCTTGGGGCTGTTTTGATCGAGGTTTTGGCGGGGGCATTAGCCCTTACCTTGGGGTGGTTTCTGTATCCAAGACCTCGTCATCATGTGAAATGACTTGGGTCTTTTTCAATTCTTGAGTATTCTTGAAATTGAGTATTGTTGGAAAAGGGTGTACCCCTCTCAAGGAGCTTACATTGATCGGACCGGATATTGATGAAATCATTGCACAAGATATCAACGCTATGCGCCAATGTCCTGAAGGCTTAGCGTGTCGAGATTGTCCCGTGGGAGTCTGTGTAAAATTAGTTTCTGTCGCGGATTTTCCTACTGAGTTTGGACATTTCCGCATTATGGGTTTTGTCAACAATAAAGATGGTAAAGATCACGTCATCATTTTAAAAGGGGAGATCGGGGACGGTACTCAGCTGTTGACCCGAATTCACTCGGCTTGCCTAACCGGCGACGCTTTGGGGAGCTTACGCTGTGATT
>JAJXVP010000390.1 GCA_021782055.1 bacterium
TTTTTGGCTCCCCGATACCCACGCCAACGCCCCCAGTCACGTTTCGGCGGTCATGTCGGGGGTCATGCTCAAAATCGGGTTGTATGGCATCCTGCGCCTTTTGCTCCTGATGCCGGGTCTGAACGCCGCTGCAGGCGAAGTCTTGTTAGGTTTAGGGGCCTTAAGCGCCCTTAGCGGCGTGTTTTTGGCGCTAAACCAACGCGACTTTAAACGCTTTTTGGCGTATTCAAGCGTCGAAAACATCGGTCTCATCGTCATGAGCCTGGGCCTAGCCGTCACCGGCAGGGCGGAACATCGTCCCGATTTGGTACTTTGGGGCCTGGGTGGGGCGCTCTTTCACATTCTCAACCACGGGGTTTTAAAGCCCCTGCTCTTTTTGTCGTCAGGGAATATTCTTCACGCCACAGGCACTCGCGACATCGAAAAGCTGGGGGGGCTACGCCGCGTTTTGCCGTGGACCACCTTGGCTTTTGTCCTTGGTGCGGCAGGCCTGGCTGGTCTCTTTCCCCTGAGTGGGTTTGTTGGCGAGTTCCTCATGATGAAAGGTTTCTTTTCAGCACTCGGCAAAGGAACGGCAGTGCTCACTCTAGGAGCTGCCCTTCTCCCCGCAGTGGGGGCCCTAGCCCTGGCGGCTTTTGTCAAAGTAACCGCAGGTCTGTTCCTAGGCCAGCCCCACTCGGCCTTACCACCCGCCGGCCACGAAAAGGGCAAAGGGGTGCTGTTGGTTTTAGCAGGGCTTGTGGTGGTGTTGGGGGCGGGACCTGTTCTGCTTCTCCCGCTGGTGGAGCCGGCGTTGGCCTTATTCCAACCGGGGTCAACCTTGTTGAGCTTTCCGACCGTTCCGTGGCTAATCGTCAGCCTGGTCCTGCTTGTGACAATCGGCGTTGCCCTAAGTGTTCGGTACCGAAAAACGGGTCCCACCTGGGATTGCGGCTACGCCTTGCCCTCGCCACGAATGCAGTACACGGCCGCCTCGGTCAGTGCCGGCCTGACCGGCTGGACTCATGCCGAAGCTGATAAACGCGGCGAGCCACCCAGCTACCGTAAGCAGACGCGTGACCCCGTTCTGGATTTATCGCTGTTTCCGCTTGTACGCCGCATAGAGCACGCCCTGGCCCGGCTCCACCGGCTTCAAAGGGGCAACATCCAACTGTACTTGGCGCAAATTTTGCTCTTTGTGATGATTCTTCTGCTGGGGAGTTTTGGAAAATGACCTTACTTGCACCCCTTCTTCATGGTCTGGCCCTCTTACTTGTTCCACCGTTGTTGCTGGGCACTGTCAACAAAACCAAAGCGTGGTTTGCGGGACGCCAGGGCCCCCCGCTCCTTCAGCCCTACTACGACCTGGTAAAACTCTTTCGCAAGCGGACAGTACTTAGTACCACAACCTCGTGGATCTTTCGGCTGGCACCGTTTGTGTTGCTGGTCAGCACAGCCTTTGCGGGGCTTTTTGTTCCTCTGTTTACCTTTGACGCCCCTTTAAGCTTTTCAGGCGATTTCATTCTGGTAGCCTACTTGTTGGCGCTGGGCCGCTTTTTTACCACCCTAGCGGCTCTCGATACCGGATCGGCGTTTGAAGGGATGGGGGCTTCGCGCGAGTTGACGTTTAGTTTCTTGACTGAACCGGCTTTGTTCTTGGGCTTTTTAACCCTGGTCAAGATTTCAGGATCGCTTGATACCAACGGGTTTTTGCTCAGTCCGCTTTTACACTACAGCTCTCAACTCACCGCTCCCTTGGTTTTGACAGTTCTTGGACTGTTTTTGGTGTTTTTGACCGAAACCAGCCGTTTACCTGTGGATGACCCCGCCACCCACCTCGAACTGACCATGATTCACGAGGCGATGATCTTGGACCATAGTGGGCCGCTTCTCGGGGCTGTGGAATATGCCTCGGCGATGAAGTTCTTGATTTTAGGCTCGCTGCTTGTGCATACCGCCGCCCCGTTCCGCGCTGACTGGCCGGGTGGCTTTGCCCTGCCGTTGGCCGAGGTTCTTGTGCTGGCCGTGGTCGTGGGCGTACTAGAGTCTGCCTTTGCTCGTCTGCGGCTAAAACGAGTCCCGCTGTTTTTAACCGGCGCTGTGCTTTCGTGCGGTGCAGGATTTCTTTTGATGATGAGGTGAGTCGTGACAGGGTTTCATGATCTGATCAATGCTGTCTTAGTCATCGTTTTAGTGCTCAACCTGTTTGCCTTGGGGTCGAGCCGCATCTTGACGGTCATCCGCATTGCGGCGGCACAAGGGGCACTGTTGTCGGTGTTGCCTCTGCTAAACCCGTCGGCTGGGTGGCCTAGCTTGGCGGCTTCGGCAGGGGCTATCGTTTTGAAAGGGTTTGTGATCCCTTTCATGATGGGGAGGTCCCTCAGGGCCGCCAAAATCAAACGTGAAGTCGAGCCGTTTATCGGCTTTTTTCCCTCGGTACTCCTCGGGGCTGGTGCAACCGGGGTGGCGTTATTGCTCTCGACACAAATACCGCTCGAGGCCAGCCAAACCGGAACACTTATTGTTCCCGCCTCGATCGCTACCATTGTGGTGGGCTTTTTGATACTTACCACCCGCTACAAAGCCCTGACGCAAGTGATTGGCTACCTCATTCTTGAAAACGGGATTTATTTGTTTGGCCTGCTCTTGGTCGAAGCCCTCCCCCTCGTGATTGAGCTGGGCGTTCTGCTAGACCTCTTTGTCGGCATCTTTGTAATCACGATCATCACCAACCGCATCAACGACACCTTTGCGTCGATGGACACCCGGCGGTTGGCGTCGTTGAAGGAG
>JAJXVP010000391.1 GCA_021782055.1 bacterium
ACGATGAACCAAATCTCGAACCGCATTCAGAACCTTCGCGATACCATTGATGACGCCTTCACCTCCGTCAACAACATCACCCAACTGGTTGAACAAACCGTACCACAGATTGAGGGTCAGGCCTCGACCATTGGGGACGCGTCTTCGGCGGTCGAAGAGATGGCGGCAAGTTTAGCGAGCCTGGATGAAACAACCAAGCTCAAGCGTAAACTCTCGGATGACTTGGCTGAGGCGGCGCGACAGGGTGAAGAAGATATGGCCGAGACGTTGACCTCGATTGATGCGATTGCTCAGTCTGCCGAGGTCATTTCGGAATTCACCCGAATTATTAACGAAGTTGCCTCGCAAACAGGCCTTTTAGCCATGAACGCGGCGATTGAAGCGGCCCATGCGGGTGAAGCCGGAAAAGGCTTTGCGGTAGTTGCCGATGAAATCCGTAAGCTCAGTGAAGCCACCGGTGCTAATGCCAAGAGTATCTCGACGTCGCTCAACGATATTCTTAAGCGGATTGAACAGACCAAAGAGATTTCACAGACAACAGGAGCCACGATGGAAAAAATGTTGTCCGGGATCGAAGATATCAGTCAGGCCATGGCCCAGATGGAAGGTGCCATCGCCGAAACCGCTCAAGGGGGACGGGTGCTGGCCGACACTCTGACCAACCTGGTCGAAACAACACGTCTGATTAAACAAGATGCCCAAGAAATGGGGACAAAAGCTGAACGCACCCGCGAAGCAATGGAAACCGTCGTTCAAATGGCCGAAGCCAATGCGGGCGCCGTAGCCGAAAACTCCGCCGGCATTTCGGAAGTAGCCAATTCGGTTAGTGAACTCGCCCGTATCGCCCAAGAAAATGCTGAACTCACCACCGAGCTAGAATCTGAGGCCGCAAAGTTTAAAACTTCGTAGAGGCCTCAAAAATCTAGGCTATTGAGGTTTGCAAGGGCGTTAGTTCGCCCGAGCAAACGCGATGAGTTCGGCTTTCTTGGCGTCGTCGATCAGGCCCAATTCATGAGCCACTTCAAAGAACTCTTCGACCCGGGCGTAGGCGTGCAGGCGAACCCCTCTTGCCTCCATATCGCGACGGCCTTGAGCTCCTCGTTCCAGAAGCACCACGAGATCTTCGACAATCAGCCCTTCGGAACGCAACACATCGATGGCTTCTTCTTTACTCTTACCAGTAGTAATCAGGTCGTCTAACAAGAGAACCTTGTCACCGGGTTTCCAATCGCCTTCAATGGCGTTACCGGTGCCATGTGCTTTGGGGGGAATTCGAGGATAAATTAAGGGTTTGTTCAACTCAAGACTAGCGGCACTCGCTAAGGGAAGTGCGGCAACAGGAATACCGGCTAGGCTTCGAAACGACAGGTCACGAGCCAGCTCAGCATACGCCTTACCCGCTAAGCGTAACACCTTGGGGTCAGCCGAGACTCGGCGTAAATCAATGTAAAACGGTGATTTGATCCCCGATTTAAGAGTAAACTCGCCTAGCCGGAAACATTCCGTGCGAATAAGACCCCGTAACAGCTTTTTCTTGGTTTTGGACATGGGCACGTGCCCCAGTTGACGATTAGCTAGAGCTTGGTGACGAGCTTCATTGATACCATCCCGCAGACGACGAGCCGCCTGCGCAGGGTCAGACGCACTGGCAATTTCTCGGGCTACTACCACTAACAGTCCCAGGCCATCCCGGCGTAAGCCTGCCGAACAGGCTTCTTGCACGGTTCCCCCTTGGGCACCAATGCCAGGGGCTAAAAACCAGGTATCGGGCAAAATCTGGCGAAGCCGTGTTAAGGCTTCACGATCATTTCCTGCAACTACAAGCCCAACGCGGCGGTCCCAGGAGGCGGCAACACGAGCCGTTCGTAAGTACAAGGGTTCTTTTTTAACACGAAAATCTTGCACTTCAGGGGCGCTGGGGTTCGAGGTTCGCGCCAGAACAAAGACAGCTTTGTTTGAACTTTTCAGAAAAGGATCAACAGCGTCACGGCCCATGTAGGGTGAAACCGTGACACAGTCCACGCCTTTTAAACGGTAAGCGGCGCGAGCATAGGCTTCGGCCGTGGGGCCTATATCCCCTCTTTTCGCGTCGAGAATGATGGGCACACCCTCGGGCAAAAGGTTTAAGGTATCTTCTAGAGCGGCCAACCCCTCTTGTCCCCAGGCCTCGTAAAAGGCAATGTTAGGCTTGTAAGCGGCGGCAAAGGGTAGAGTTGCTTCAATAATCCTTTGATTAAACTCGACAATTTTGGCTCGGACGTCATCACCCTCTTGCACCTCAAGGCGCGGGTCCAAACCAACGCAGAGCAAGCTCTGTTTTTCTTGGCAAACCTGCTCTAATCGTTCAAAAAAGTCCATGAAGCCCCCTTTTCCCCATGGTAGCAACCGCGTCGATTTGATGTCAAGGATAAAGGATTGGAAGAGTTGCCAACAACTGCCTATACTAGGGTTATGAACCGAACCAGGCCTCATATCGCTTACCTATCGCTCGATCTGGGAAACACTTTTAATGAATCCCTTTTTCACGCTTTAGCCGGGGCGGTGCAAAAGCAGGGTTGGGATTTAACGGTTCTTCATGGGGGTCAGCTCAAAAGTACGCATTTTCATGAAGCCGGCCGCAATTTTCTGTATCAACTTTTTGATTTTAGCAACTTTGACGGTTTTGTCTATTCGGATATTTTTGGGTTTTTGGACGAGGCGCAGGCACAAGAATTTCTCGAACGCTTTCGTGGACTCCCTCAGGTAAGCTTGGGCCGT
>JAJXVP010000392.1 GCA_021782055.1 bacterium
TCAAGTCCAAGGCAAGCTTCCAGGGGAGCGCGGTGTCATCTGCGAGGACGGCGGCTTCTGAGGGCCCGGCCGGGAGGCCAATATCGACTTTGTCCGAGACCAGGCGTTTAGCGGCGGCGACATAACGGCTACCGGGACCAGTTATCTTGACAACAGGTGCCAAGGATTCTGTACCCCAGGCCAAAGCGGCGATGGCTTGGGCGCCTCCAACTTTGTAAAATTCATGGACGCCGCACAATTGCGCGGCATACAGGCAAGCAGGATCAATCGAACCATCGGACAACGGCGGTGAAACCATGACGATGCGTTCTACTCCCGCAAGGGCCGCCGGTACCGCCTGCATATAAACCATCGAAGGAAAGCTCCCCCGGCCTCGGGGAACATACAACCCCACCGATTCAATGGGGGAGGGTCGCTCACCCGCCATAAGACCTGGGCGCACTTCGACCCAGGTCATTCCCACCGGCTTTTGACCCTGGTGGTAGGTCTGGATATTTTTTATCGCGTAATGGAGAGCTTCTTTGACGGCCTGGGGTAAAAGGCGTTCCGCTTGAGCAAACTCTTCGGGCGTCACCCGCAAGCTCTTTCCGGTTAAGTCTGCCCCATCAAAACGGCGAGCGTAGTCTCGTAACGCAGAATCTCCTCGAGCACGCACCTCTTTGATGATCGCTTCAACGGTCGGCGCAACCTCGGCAATATCCTGTTCGGAGCGTTGAAAAAGACTGTGGCGTTCTTCGGGTGTCAGGTCGCTCCAACGGCGTACGGGAATGGTCATGGGGATCCTCCGCTTCTCTTTATACAAAATTACAGGGACTACCGAAAGTCCCCTAAACGGACAAGGGGAACCCGGGGAGTCGTAGGTGCCACGGGGGCTTGTGGCACTGGTGGTCGGTCAGAGGGTGCCGCCTGGGAGGTGTGCTTTTGAGGAACCTCGTACAGCACCAAGGATACTTGGCGTACTCCCTGCGAGTCTTTTGTGCCCCAAAGTCCTATAGGTGTACCACCCTGCTCAATCAAAAGGGTTATAACGCGGGTAGCCTCTGCTTTTGTCGCACTACGACCGTGAATGGTGCCGGGAATGACTTGTCCGGACCAGGTGCCATCCTTCCACGCTTTCCACAAAATTTGCATTTCGGCTATAAAACTGCGTTCGGGGGTTAAAACCAGCAAGA
Source organism: bacterium (assembly GCA_021782055.1). The sequence goes on from JAJXVP010000392.1 coordinate 1,173, forward strand.
GCCGTAAACCTAGCGGTAAAAAGCCAGGACGTTCCACCCGGACTATATGCCGTGGAACCGGCCCTAACCAACGGCCCCCCCTCGAATCCAAAAGCTGACCGTTCCGCCAGGCCGCCGTTAAAGGAGCAAGCGAAGTGAGGGCCCCTTCTGCGGGCAAAAAGAAGCCCGTCAGAACCCTACGTTCTTGGTTTTGTTGGGTCGTATCAAAGAGCTCACCCCCTGGTCGATCGGGGGCGGGCAGAGGAAGGGTTAACTCATCAGAAAACGCATTAGTTGTTAGGAACGCAAGAACAAGAACTGCCCAGCGGCGAGCCGTTCCCGACGTCCTAATCATTCTGTACCGGGGCCCAGATCAAGGATCATGGGCGAAACCCTTTTGGGAATCGTATTTTGGGGGCCAGGATTGATCCACTGTACGGGAAGTGCGCTTTGAGTAACCAAGGCGGCCCCATAGGCCCCATAGCTCATCGGTTTTCCTTCAATTAAGTCACGAGTGTCGGGGTACTCAACGTAGGCCAGGAGTTTATCGCCGCTTACCACAACATGACTAATGTTAGGGGGAAAAACCAACGTTTGTGAGTCGAACACTACCAAAAGCATAAAATGAGACCAATCAATTTGCGGATTGAGCGCCAAGGGGTTGTGTGTCGGCCCTGTCGGTCCGTTTTTATCAATGTCGTGCGAGGGCAGCAACGCTACGAACTTTTCAAAGTCGGACTGGGAACGGATCACCATGGGGGCAGGAGCCTTCGCTTCGACATCCGGGGTGACTTCAAGCCTGCAAGGACCAGTAAACCGTTCAACAACCGCCAAGCCTTGGTTGGGGAAAGAGGCACGGGATAGAACCTCTTGGCTCCAGCCCGCGCTAGCAACTCCGGCTAAAAGAACAATCCAGAGAAAATTTAATCGCACTTAAGGTGTTCCGACGGCTGAAAGTTTCCAGTTGTCGCCGACACGGCTGAATAAAAAGGTCAAACGAGGACCCCAGAAGGGCATCGCCGTTAAGCTGGCGTCAGCCTTCGGTTGGGTATCGACGCTGACTAAGTACGAAGGCCCGTCTGACTGGGGAACGGCTGTTACCGTCAAGGTCTTCATCTGGAACATCTGCTCGGGCGAAACGGCTACCGGAGGATACTTTTGCAAAAAATCCTGGGCTTGGGCTTGAGCCTGGGCGGCTGTAACGGTGAGAGGCTGGCCACCGTGACCAGTCACGATCACGTTGTTGTCAAGAAGCGAAGGGAGCACCGTAGGGTCACCTTCGAGGTAGGCGCTCAAAAGCTGTGAAAACTCAAAACGGACAATTTTTTCGCCCTGAAGATTTTGCTTCACCACGGCCGGGATGACGGGAACACTTTTGAGAGGTTCCACCGGCGGAGGTAAGGTCAGCTGTTCTTTGGTGGCGGGGGCATGTGAACCCGGGCGATAACCGGGATAAATCGCTTTTGCTGCGGCCATAAATTCTTCACCACGTGCCTTATCGCCCAAATGAACAAACTTTTGGCCCACTTGGTAGTAGGCATCGGCTAAATCCCAGTTCCGGGCGGCTATAAGCTGATCGACAGGACTTTCGGCAAACGCCAAATCG
>JAJXVP010000393.1 GCA_021782055.1 bacterium
GAGCCGAGAGAGGGTGAGAAAATCCAGACTGAACTGATAGAAGTCGTTGAGAAAGTTCAGCTGATTGCGAAAACTGTGCAACCGAATGCTGAGGACACTCATTTTCTGAGATTCAATAAACGGATCGTTCGCAATCGGGGTAATTTCAGAAATCTTGGTATCGTATTCGTAGGGATCTTCATCTAAAAGCCCTTTCTTTTTCAAAACATCCAGAAAGGCCACAAAGATGCTGGTAAAATTCCGAAAAGACATTTTGAGATTGGGGAGCGCGGTTCTTTCCAGCTCCTGGGCATAGGCCTGCAGTTTTTGTCCAAGTTCTCCTGAAAAACCGTCCATAGACTTGCCATCTTAGCCCTTGGGAAGCTCGATGTCAAAGGCGATCCCCTGACCTACCGCCGATCGAACCCTAACTTTGCCGCCGCTGGCTTCAATTCGTGTTTTTACCAAACCCAAACCAACTCCTCGGCCAGCTTGGAGCGTTACTTCGGTCGCGGTCGAAAAACCGTTTTCAAAAATCAGCTCTAGGACATCGGGATCAGGACGGTTTTCCCAATTTTTCAGGGCTTTTTTGGAGGCTGTTTGACGAAGCCGGGCTGGATCCAGCCCCCGTCCATCATCTTGGTAGGACAGGGCCAGCACAGTCCCTCGGTCCTGACATATAATCTTGATTTGTCCTGCAGGAGGCTTTTGCTTAGCCTTTCGCTCGTCAAGGGGTTCAAGTCCGTGCACGAAGGAGTTTCGTATAAATTGTACAAGAATATCCTTGACCAGTTTTCGGTGGCCCGAAGGCAGAGAAGCTGTGGTAAACTCTTGAAGATCCAACTTGGCTGGAACTCCCGTTTCTGCGGTGAGTTTTTGAACGGCTTTTTCAACAGTGAGGATGACGAGGTCTTGAGGGGCAGCATTATTCGCCATTTCTTTTTGAAATGTGTTCATCCGCTGAATCAGGGCTTGAATTTCTTCGAGTTCTGCCTGGATTTTTGAAAGCTCAACGGTCAGGGTTAAAATCTCGCGCCAATCGGGTGACTTGCCCCGCCAGTCTTTAACCAAATTTTCAAGTTCGTGGACGCGTTCGCTAAAACTAGTTAACCCAATGAGGGCCGCGTTTCCTTTGACCGCATGAACACCTTGGTAAAACGCTTCCATCAAGTCTTCTTGAATTTGTTGACTATTGGCTTTGAGGCGACGGTTGATATCGGCAATTTCGTCCGAGGCGTCTTCCAGAAATTGCATCAACAATTCGGGACGAACGTGAATAATCTGAAACAGATGCCGCATTTGCCGGGCCGCTTTGTCCTCTTCTTCTTGCAACTTTTGGTTGAGTTCTGCTGTGAGGGTATCGTCACGAACTGAAGCGAGAATCAAACGTTGGCCTTCCAGGTTGATGGCGGAAAAACTGAAGGCTAAGGTTTTGAGGCGACCTCGAGGTGTGGTGAGCTTGACGGTCTCAAGGGGATTGATGCTTTGTAAAAGTTCGGAGCGGATGTGCGGCTGAAAGTACATTTTCAGATAGTCCCGCAAGGCCTCCACCTCTTTTTCGGGGAGTTTACCCTCAAAATAGGCACTGAACTCCCAATGTTCTCCTTCATCCCAATCTAGAATTTCGGCTAGAGAATCGGAGTGTCGTCCTACGATAGCGAGTTTATCGTCGACTAAAAAAATCCCTTCTCGGATATTGTGGAGGATACCATCGGTCTGAGTTTTTTCTGCTAAAAGAGCATCGGTGGTTTTCGCCAGCTCTTTGCGGCCTCTTTCAATTTCGCGCTGGGCTTGAACCCGAATATACTCAAACTCGACAACAAAAATCGAAATCACGATGTAGGTTCCAATGGTCCGAATTTTGAAGTCCAACTCCATATCCCAGGCCGGTGTCAAATGGGGAACAAAAAGGACCGTAGCCAAGAAAACAACATAACCACCTGTAAAGAAGCCGCCACTGCGGTAACCTAAAAGAAAGATCGCTACTAAGGGGTATGAGAAACTCCACAGGGCTCCTGAAGTGCCGGCGCCGCCAGAGGCGGCAAGGTATCCGTAGAATGCCGCCATGAGGATGGGAAGGAACCAGAGCCCTGCCTGATATTTTTTTGTCCAGCGAATAAAACCGAACAAGCCAGCGACAATAACGGCCAAACCTGCGGTCACCGCAGAATACACAAGATTGCCTGCGAAAAAATCTCGAAGCGCAAAAATGACTAAGGCTAAAAATCCCACCAGAATGATGGAATTGATGAAAAGTAAACGAATTTCATCTTCGGCCTCCAGAGGGGTCTGAATCCCACTCCGGAGGATATTTGTCAAAACCTTTTGAAATCGGGATGCCACAAGCTTTCCTCCAGGCCAAAATGGTCACTCGGTGAAATTTACACAGTAATAATGTTTTCAAGACCAACCGACAAGTTGAAGTGGCCTTGAGGGGTCGTGAAAGGTATTCCGACAATGGGAACAGAACCGGAGGGCCAACCAATCTGGTGGCTGTCTCCTTGAACAATACTGGGAAGAGAAATCATCAATTTAAATTCCTCAAGACCCTTTTTTGCGTTTCCAGCAATAATATTGACCAGCTCACCCACCGTATCGATGACATCGTCGTCGACCGAGGTTTTCATTTGGCCGGTAAGGATCGTGGTGACTTCTTGCGCCAAACCGCGGGGAAAACTCAAAACCACAACCCCTCGTGCCTCTCCGGCAATGCCGATGACACCGCTGATGTCCCAGTCTAGGACTTCTTCCCGGTGGACTAAAAAGGGG
>JAJXVP010000394.1 GCA_021782055.1 bacterium
TAGTTCCACTTGAAAATTTTGTAACACTTGGGTCAGATCCCATTACGTTCAAAAATTGCGCCCGGGTTATGAGATTCGGACTCATCAAAAAAGTACTCACTGTCATATTGGGGCCACCGGCTTGTAAGGTGAAAGTCCCTCCAGAAACTTTCACAAGCGTTCCCGCATTTAACGACGCTGTGGTGGTGGTAGTCGTAGCGGTAGTAGTCGCCGAACTTCCCGAATTTTGTATTGGATTCGTGCATCCTGACATAAAAAGAAAAACAATTCCTATAACGAGGGAAATCAACGCCGCAGATCTTTTCATTTTTTTCCTCTTACTTAGTACCAGCAGAGTATTTCGATCATTAACATTGTAAGTAACAATTTAACACTTTGCAAGCATGACGCAACCTGATACCAAATCAGCTTTGCGAAACTGCTTCGCAGTCAATCAACCTTTAAGGCTCTCGACTTCAGACTTGTCGAGCCCCGTCGTTTGCACAATTTGCTCTACACTCAACCCCAACTCTAGAAGCTTCTTGGCCATGAACCATTTTTCCTCTTGAACACGGGCCACCCATTTAGCTTCTGCTCTGGCTTCTCCTATTGCCTCACCTTGTGCTTTACCCCTAGCCTCGCCTTCCTTAATTAGCATCTGAGCTGTCGTCATAATCTCCTCCCCCAAAAGCGAATCGGTTAGCCGTTGATTTATCAGGTCGAGCAACTCGTCCATTCTCAGCGTCGAGCTAGAAAAAAGATACACCTCGATCGATTTAAAGTCAGCACTTTGTAGAAAACTTTGCCCTAGCGTTTTGACCAAACGCTCCAGAGCCTCTAGCGCTAAGCTGAACTCGGTCCGTGAGTATTTCATAGCCCAAAGCGCGGCTTGCGTCTGGAGTGATACCGACAAGTCAGAAATCTCGGAGGCAGTTAGGTTCAAAACCTCGCACCGAAACGATGGCAAATAGGAACGTACCACCTCGGGTAAATCATCGGGGAACATTTCTTCGAAGTGGTCTGTCTGTTTGAGGGCCTCCCCATGGTAAAACAGAATTGGGACAATGGGGGTGAGTTTCACCATGTAGCGGCTAAATCTGAAAAATGCTCTTTGTGCTCTTCATCGATGAAGGTACCGTCGTGAACAGCTAAGGTAACCCAGGCTAATTTTTCAAATAACGCCGGAGGCAAAACCACCTGGAGCAACTCTGTAAGGTGCTTCGAATCTGAAAACCAGGTCTTAAAGAACTTATCATGCGGGTGACTGAGGTCCATGGTCTCTCCTTGGGGGCAATCCCTTAGGAGAACGAGGGAGGAACGGGACTCACTTCAAGAATTTTTGCCAACCGGCCTCGCAGAGCAGATCCTCAGACTTTCAGACTCTCGACTTCAGGCTTGCCGAGTCCCGTTGTTTGCACAATTTGATCGACACTCAACCCCAACCCTAGAAGCTTTTTGGCCATGAACCGTTTTTCCTCTTGAACACGGGCCACCCATTTAGCTTCCGCTTTGGCTTCACCCTCGACTCTACCTCTGGCTTCTCCTCTGGCTTCTCCTATTGCCTCGCCTCTAGCTTCCCCACGAGCCTCACCCCTAGCCTCGCCTTCCTTAATTAGCATCTGTGCTGTCGTCATAATCTCCTCCCCTAAAAACGAATCAGTTATTCGTTGATTTATCAGGTCGATCAACTCGGCCCTACTCAGCGTCGAGCTAGAAAAAAGATACACCTCGATCGATTTAAAGTCAGCACTTTGTAAGAAATTGCGCCCTAGCGTTTTGACCAAGCGCTCTAGAGCCCCTAAGGCTAAACTGAACTCAGTCCGAGAGTATTTCATAGCCCAAAGCGCGGCTTGCGTCTGAAGTGATACCGACAAGTCAGAGATCTCGGCGGCAGTTAGGTTCAAGACTTCACACCGAAACGACGGCAAATAGGCCTGCACCGACTCTGGTAGGTCTGAGGGGAACAACTCGGGAAACTGCGTCGTAAGTCGGGGCGATTCCCCATGGTAAAACAGAACCGGGACAATGGGGGTGAGCTTTACCTTGGTATCTTGACGCCAACCACGGCTCCAGGTATTCACCATGTAGCGCAAAATCTGTAAGAGGGCGCCATGATCTTGATACGATTTGTGCTCAACCAAGAAGTACAACCTAAGGGGCTGGTTTGAGCTTTCGCCCAAAAGGTCAACCGTAGCGGCTAAATCTGAAAAATGTTCTTTGTGCTCTTCGTCGATGAAGGTACCGTCGTGAACGGTTAAGGTAGCCCAGTCTAAGCGATTAATTAAAGCTGGCGGCAAAACCACCTGGAGCAATTCTGTAAGGTGCTTCGAATCTGAAAACCAATTCTTAAAGAACTTATCGTGCGGGTGACTGAGGTCCATGGGCTCTCCTTGGGGGCAATCCCTTAGAAGAACTCCGAAAGTACGGTGATCACTTCAAAAAGCTTTGCAAGCCGGCCTCGCAGGCAATCATTTTTTGGCTTTAAGGGTTTCAACCTCTTCGCTTTCGAGCCCCGTCGTTTGCACAATTTGCTCTACACTCAACCCCAACTCTAGAAGCTTCTTCGCCATGAACCGTTTTTCCTCGTGAACACGGGCCACCCATTTAGCTTCCGCTATAGCCTCACCTTGTGCTTTCCCTTCTTTAATAAGTGCCTGTGCTGTCGTCATAATCTCCTCCCCTAAAAACGAATCAGTTATTCGTTGATTTATCAGGTCGATCAACTCGGCCCTACTCAGCGTCGAGCTAGAAAAAAGATACACCTCGA
>JAJXVP010000395.1 GCA_021782055.1 bacterium
TCAAGGAGGTTGCTATGTCAACCCTCGCGTTTACCAAAGAAACCCTGGCAGGATTCTTCCGTGCCGCCGCCGATGCCATTCAAAACTCTGATCTTGAAGTACCGGCTACTCCCACTACCCCAGGTCCGCTCCCGGGAACTGATTACCCGGTTGCCCTGGACAACTATGTCAAAGCTCACGCCAAGGAACTGGGAACTCTCGCCAACTGGATTCGTAAGAAGTTTTCTGCCGAACCATGAACATGCTACTAACCCAAACCGAAGTCTCACAACTTCCCGAGATTCTTCTCGATGAACAAGACTCCCTTATTACCAACGATCACTTCGTTGTCGATTCCCTTGAGAAAGCTTTGTGGGCCGCCTCCAAACTCGACCAAGCTCAAAAGGCTATCGATGATCTGACAAAGGCCGCACGGTTATTCCATGATCGCATTCAATCCTGGCACACCAAAGCTAGTGAGATCTTCGTCCCTACCTGAGTGACAAGCTCTCAGGGGTCAAAGCTAAGTCGATTGATCTTCCCGGCTACCGTGTAGGACTGCGAACCTCATCGGCCAAGATCGTGATCGAAGATTCTGTTTCAGCCGTGGCGTACTTAGAAAAGTATGTTCCTCAGGCTGTGGTGATTTCCAAGGATGTTTCCAAGTCTGCGGTCAATTACATACTAATCGAAGGAACCCTTTTGAACTTCAAGGGCAAGAAAGACAAATCGGGAAGCTGGTTGTTAATCCGCTCCAAGAGCCGTGGGGAACGGCTGGATGGGAGGGGGACTTTCAGAATCGATCTTCCGGCTTCACTGGCATCACGATACCAAGACAACCTCATTCAAGGAACCAAGCTTCGTATAGTGGGACGCCTTGAACGTGAGAGCCGACTTGGTGCTTACGTTCGTGCTGAGCACCTGGAATGTCGTCCCGTGTTGGCAGGAGCCTTGAGTTGAATACTCCCTCCAAAGACCCCATTCCCCCAGATTCCCCTCTGGGTTGGGTGATCGTTGCGGTGTGCACCTCGGTAATTGGTTTCATCCTCGACCGGGTGTTCAACAACAAAAGCTAAAGCACGTAAACACTTCCCTTCTCGGTATGGGGAGGGAAGATTCTTCGGGAGGAAGAGAATGTCCGATGACAATCAAATCATCAGCACCTACACCAGAGCACAAGCCCTGAACGATGGGACACTGATCAATATCAGTGAGACCGCTAAGACCGTGGGCTACAAATACCCGATGGCAATCACTTCGACTTTGGCGGCTGACCTTACCGGGCATAGTGCCGTGTTTTGGACGCTGTACAGGTTTGCCAAGTTGATTGCTGAAACATCTCAGGAGGGTAACGACCTCATCGTCCTCAAAGATGTTGAAGGCGGTGAAGCTTGGTTGCACCTGGGATCTGGTGACAACGGTGAACCAGTACTGACGCTCATGCTGCCACAGGACTGGTAAAAGAGAAGAGGACCAACGCGGTCCTCTTTTTTTCAGCTAGTCACTTCAAACCCTGGTCCAGCCAGTTCAGGTCCACTAAGCATTCAAGGTTTAACTTTGGTTTAGATTCCTTGAAAGTAGCCCTTCCCTGACAAAAAACAATCCAAATCTACCCTCCCCCCTTTGATCGACCAAATGGCCACAAACCCACTCAGCAAATCCATGGATCAACGTTTTATTGGTCTATCGTCTACCTATTGGTAGATCATATGACTTTTTTTTTCCTCATCATCACCGGCTGGGACAGTGAATTCTTCCCTGGTTTGACTCAAAAAGGGTATCCCGGGGTGGTGACGAGGTTCCCCTATTTCATCATAATATTTTGGCTCACCCACCTTTTTGCCCCCAAAACCCTCTCAAATTTCCAAGTAAGTCATCGCAATTTTCCCTCAATCACCTTGCGATATAGAATCTCTTCAAAATTTCTCCTCCCGTCGATGACGGACAAGATCTCTACTCGGCCTTCCTTGAGTTCATAAAGTATTCTCCATGGACTTTCGATTAGCTCGCGGATAGAACCGACACCAATTATAGCGAGTTCTGGGACGACTCGGCCAACTTCAGGTTGAGTTCGAGTAACCAGAACTTTGTCATGAATCCGCTTGAAGACCTCAAAAGCTTTCAGACTTCCATATTTCTCTTTTTGAAAAGTGACAATTTCCAAGACTTCGTCGTTCGCATCGATTGACCAGACAATTGAAATTGACACTGATTCAATCCAAAATTGTCGCGACTTTCCGTTCAAGATCCTCGTCAGTCACGAATCGACCATTCTTTATATCGTTTTGCCCTATGGAAATAATCTTCATAAGGTTAATGGCGTCGACAATCTTTTGGTAGGAATCCACATCAAGAAGAACAGCCTTGGCTTCGCCATTTTGGGTTATCACAATTGGATTTCCTTGCTCACCGACCTGCTTGACCATCTCGGCGGTATGAGCCTTCACATATGAGATTGGTTTTATGTCTTTGGAAAGGTTCAGCATTTGAGTACCTCGTCCGTCAACTCTAGCACCTGCTTGGACATAGGTCAATATAAGGTATCAATAAAAGACCTAAAGCGCCCGCAGGGTCCACCGAACGAGGTTGTAGAAAAACCTTTTGAAAAGGAAATGGCAATTTATAGTGGACCCCATGGTCAACACAAATATTTGCCCTTTTCTAAGCTTAGCTTAGGCGGGGACTTTTCCCTCAAGACTTGAGGTGTAGGTCTTCATTGGCGGCTTTCCACCGCAGGCCGAGTGTGGTGTTTCGGTATTGTATT
>JAJXVP010000060.1 GCA_021782055.1 bacterium
GCTTGTTAAAGCGGTTGCTCCAGAGCCATCTGAGCTTAAAAGAGACGGCGGAAAACTCCCCTCGGGCAAGCTTGCATCAGATCCCACTAATACTGCGCCGGCCCCATCACCAAATAAAACACAAGTCGAGCGATCTGACCAATCCACTATGCGAGAAAACACTTCGGCACCAACGACAAGAACAAGCTGAGAGGTGCCAGAAAGAAGGAAGGATCGCGCCGTTTCCATGGCATAAACAAAGCCAGAACACGCCGCCACAACGTCCATAGCCCCCGCGTGTCCACAACCAAGTTTATCTTGCACAAGGGAGGCACAAGAGGGAAACCCAGGGTAATCCGGAGATCCCGTCGCGACTAGGATCATATCCACTTCATCGGGGCTCTTCCCTGCCCGTGCCAAGGCCTGTTGACAGGCTCGAACCGCCAAATCTGACGTTGTTTCGTCTTCTGCAGCTATATAACGATACCGGATACCGGTATGGCTAAAAATCCAATCGTCAGAAGTATCTAGGGTCTTCGCTAAATCATCGTTCGACAATCGACGCAGGGGCACAGCCATTCCTGTTGAAAGGACTCGAGGTGTCAAAAACTACTCCTGTAAAAAGAATAAAGCATGGTAAATTTGCTATTGTTCTTTGGTCAAGCCGCTTGACCAAAAGTGACAAGATGGCTATAGTTCGTTCCTGTTAAGGGGCTGTAGCTCAGTTGGCTAGAGCACCACAATGGCATTGTGGGGGTCAGGGGTTCAAGTCCCCTCAGCTCCAACTTTTCTGTCCTAGTAAATGCAAATAAGGCAAGGTTTTAGCTGAAAGGCTTCCTTGCCTTTTTTGTTGCTTTTTAGCCCTTTTTGCCTTATCATTGTCTCACCATTGTCTCACGGAAATTGATGGGGGAAGATATGGTTCTAAGAAGAAAACGGCTTCCAAGCGGAAAAATTACCTTTGAAATTGATGATTTTCACAATGGGGTAAGGCACCGAGAAAGCCTTGGTGTAGTCATTCCACCCAAAGCAGACCCTTTAAACATAAAAAATCTTACAAGGCTAGCAGAAACCCTTTTTGCTAAGAGACAAGCGGAAATCCTATTGGCGCGCAAGGGTTTGTTGAAGGATGAAAACCCTACCCTTGTTTCCTATGGCAAGTCATTGGCAGAAAACCGTAATCAAGCTGACCATGTTGTGAAAGTCATTCCTTACCTAGAAAAGCATTTTGGACAACTAGAACTAAAGGGCGTGGACTACCGGGCGGCTGACGCTTTTCAAGCCTTTCTAAGCAAATCAGGCCTTGCCCCTAAAACAGTAAAGCATTACTTTGCGGCCTTTGCCTTTATCATGAATGAAGCCGTGCGGGACCGTTACCTTGAAGATAATCCGGCCAAAGCGGTCCGCCGGGTCAAAGTTCCTGAAAAGGTTGTAGCGGCCCTGACGGATGAAGAGCTTGCGGCTTTATGGAAAACACCCCTACACCCCGGCTTAGGTGAAGCCGTAAAACAAGCGTTCTTTCTTAGTGTGAATACGGGGTTAAGAATGTCAGATATAAGGGACCTTTCTTCAAAGGACGTGACAATAGAAAAGGACGGATGGAAACTCATAAAATCACAATCTAAGACTGGCGCGCTTGTTTCTACACCTTTGAATACGGATGCGGTAGAAATCCTGAAACCGCGTTACAAGTTAGGTTCAGAGTCCCCTATCTTCCCGGAACTTCAAACAAAGGCAGACTATACGCGATATGTCAGGGCATGGGTTCAGAAAGCGGGAATAAAGCGTACCATTAGCTTCCACACGGCCCGGCATACCTTTGGCACTAACTTAGCCCGGCTTGGCTCTAATGCCCTTCAAATCAAAGCCATGATGGGCCATACCACGGGCAAAATGACGGAACACTATACCCAAAGCGCCGGGAATGCGGCCCGTGAGTTAGTAGACAAATTGCCAAAGGTTCAGGGGGCAAAAAATGCCTGATAATGAAAAGTTTACAGTCCATGACACTTTTCTGGAAAACTTTGAAAACCTAGCTGATGGGTTATTCAAAGGCGCTGAAATTGGTTATACATACGCTAGATTTCTTCAAATCATAAATGATATTCCTGAGCCTAAAATTAAAATACATTTTGCTTGGTATGTTTTAGGAAAAATGGATTTTGTTAGAGATTTACTAGAAAATGATAATTACAAATCAGAAAATATGACTGAGCATAAAAAAATTAAAGCATGGCTTGAAAAAGCTATAGAAGCAAGCGCTGGAAAACATGAATCAGATACGCTTCCGCCTGTACCATTTTTTGAAGATGAATGCGAAACAGGGCGTTTAATCAAGGCAGAAAATGGAACGTACCACGTTGTCAAATCTTTGAGTGAACTAGCTAGAAATGCCCCCAAAGGTTTTTTGAATGCAAATCTTATACGCCAATATATTCGGGACCAAGGTGGGAATGAATACCAAAAATCTACCGTTTCAAAAGCCGTTTCAGATAACAAGAATAAGTCATAAAGCCATAAAACTAATATAAAACACAGAAAAAACACAGATAAAGCAATTATTCCTTTCCAGACAATAAGATGCCATGTTTTACAAAGACCACTATGGAGGGGTCAAACATGGCAGAAAACGCCAATACATACCAAGACGCGCCGCTTACCTTGAAGGAAGCGGCACAATTTCTAAGAGTATCACCGTGGACAATTTACAGGTGGACTTCAAAAGGCTTGCTAGGCTTTTTCAAGCCTAATGGGCGTGTTCTATACTTCAAGAAAGCTGACCTTGAAGCCTTTGCATTCAGAAACCGCAACGTGCCAGCATGGGAAATCCAAGGGGGTAAGAAATGAAACCAACTTGGAAATATGAATTCAGCTTGAAGAGCGGTACAAAGTCCACCTATGAATTGAAAGCATGGGATGGGCCGTTTGAATACCCGCCTTTCCACGTCCCGGCCAAGCGTTCTGGAATATCCACACTAAGGGTTAATGAAGATTTTACAGGACGCTCTAGGCGCGGAACTCTTCACTTGGGGAATCCAGAAAGTAGTCACCTAACAGGCCTGTACCCGCAAGACCCGGAACATCCAACTTGCTACCTAGGCGGGAGTCCAGATCAAGATAAAGATACTTGGTTAGTTCAAGTCAATGCTGACCGGCTTACTGTATTGGTGTTCCCTGATACCTTCATGGAAAGGCTGGCGTTTTTTGGTTTATGGATAGATGGGGACCTTGAAAATGTTGAAGCTCCCAAGTAACGGGGTCCCGTATAACAAGCTGGCACTGTTGCCATTTTCGGCAATCTTGCCATGATTGACCTGATTACAATACGGCTGGATGGGAACTACACTCTGCCAGCCGGGGCAATCATAAAGGGGGAAACTGCCAACGGAGTCATGCGCGCTTCCTTGGGAAACATGGGGCTTTTCCTGACGTCCAAAGGCCTTACAATCCGGGGAAGCCTGGCGCGCTACCTACGGGGGGAAAACGTTGGAGAAATGACCCTTGCCATGGTCCGTGAAGCCATAGAAAAGCTAGAACTTGAGCTTGGCTATTCTATAAAAACAGGCTTAGTCAGGGAGCTAGAAATAGGCCGTACTTTGATTGTTAGCCGCCCGGCTATATGGTACTTAGAACTATGGGGGACACTTCCCGGCTTTCAAAAGGATACCTATGGCAACGGGGAAACGGTACTTTTTAGAAATGGAATACGTTCTTTTCAGGGTTATGATAAAGGGCGTGAAGCCGGGGAAGCGGTCCCTGAACTTTACAAGGGCAGATTCCTTTTACGCCTAGAAATGAAGCTAAAGCGGCGTGTGGCGCGGATTCTAGACGGTCCCGTCACGGTTGAAAGGCTTGCGGACCAAAAGCTCTATGTCCGCCTTTTGAAAGCATGGAAAAGGCTATATTTCAGGATTCCCAAAAAGCGCGTACCACACCTAGTTTTTACTGGCGGCCAACGGGACCTGACAAAAAGCCTTGCGGCGGTAGGCTTGGCTTTCCTTGGCGGACCTGAGGGGATAAACAAAGACCTTTCAAGCCGGACGGACTTGGAAAATTACACTAAGTCTAAAATGAAACGTGAAATCCGGGAGCTATCTCAAGCGCCTGACTGGACTGACCCTGAAAGTCTAATTCAGGAACTTGACCGCAAAGTACGTGGAGCGGCAGCATTTTTTAGATAGCTTCATGAAATTGTTAACATTTGTTGACATATGCTGAGGTTTGTTGAGTTATTGGCCGGGGTATCATTTTTTTATTGATAACAACGGCCTAGTTTTGAAGATTTCCGGCTTGCCTTGTCTTACCATTGTCTCACGTACTTTTTAATTCATTTCCTTATATGAACATGGTCAGGGGTTCAAGTCCCCTCAGCTCCAAGAAAGAAAAGGAGTAGCTTGCTACTCCTTTTTTATTTTCATCTTCTTATCAGGAATTCTCACTTTATTCTGGACATCGACTTGTAACTGCGACAAAATGAAAAGCATGACTGAGAAGTATTCAGGGGAGATTGACCCCGAGATCGCAGAACTGTTGAACTTTTCCTCACCCCCAACAAAAGACACATCCCCCAACTCACAGACCCCCAGCTTTGATGATCTTTTTTCGGCCAAGACGAACAAGTCTACACCGAAAGAACCTGCTCTAGACGTGGACCTCACGGTGAAGACCTTCAGTCCTGTTCAAGAGTTTTGGGGTCCTCCCCAGCCATATTTTGATAACAAAGATTATTACAAAACTATCCTCAAAGATGGGGGCGAGACCGCCTCTCGAGTGCACAAGATTTTGACAGATCTTATGAACGCCACCGACTCAGAAACTCGTGGTCAGGCCCGTTTAAGGTTGGTTCCCGCCTGGTGGGACTTTCTGGCAACGCTTGTTCGAGATCTTTCCCCTAAAATGGATCAACCGAAGGCCCTAGCCCTACGCTTTGGGGCCCTCCTACCTTCTTTACTTAGCCCTGAACAACGTCAGATGGTTTCTTGTATTAAGTGGGACAACCGCACCGGTGAGCCTATCCATTACGTTGATGAATGGCTTCGTAAAGTTGGCTCTGGTGAAGTAACACCTTTGGCCACGGACGAAGAGTTCAAGCCCGTCAAAAAAGCCCAAGACAATGGAGCAGCCCTTCAAAAGGTCGAAAAACTGCAGGGACAAGTCCAAGCTCAAAGTGGCTTGCTTCAAATCAAGTTGCAAGAGCTCACCGATTTAGAAAACAAATTGTCTTCTGACGCCGGGATTCTTCGTGAACACGAAAAAAATCCTCGTTTTCCGCACCTCATGGATGTCTATAATAATAGTCAAAGATCGGCTTTAACTTCCCTTCAAGAAACCATTAAACGCCTTCTCGTTCTGGATCGTGAAATTGCTGGCTGTTTTGGGGACCTTGAGAAATTTCAAGATGAACTCGACCAAGCCCGCCAGAAACTAGATGACTCGGGGGGGAGTGTGGTGGATACTAAAACGGCACTACGCGAGTTGGGGTCAATACGGCAAATGGCCAAGCTCTCCTGCGGTAGACAGGGAAATCATTTTCCCTTGATGATGAAACAATATCTGCCACCTCGACAAGAAGACGTCGGCACACGAGAAAATGTGCTAACCATTATGGCCGAAGTCGAACACTTGGATCCCGGGGTTTTCCAACGGACTTTTAAAGGGATGGCGACCAGAATTGTTCCCCATGTCATCCTCATGCCTTCGTACGGAGAATACGGTTTATGTTGGGAGCCTTTTGAAAAATTCAACCGCTCCACAAGCCGGGGAAGGATTGCCGTTCCTATGTACCCTAAAAATTTAAAACTTGCCGTAATATTTGCCCTAGGAGACCTCCGCTGGCAAGTCGCCAAAGAAAAAGCCGGATACCGCTGGATGGAAGAAGGAATCACGGGTTGGTATTACCAATGGTTCACCGACCGGGGGCTCCGTGGGGATGTTCGGGAATTTTTCATCCAAGATTATATCTTGTGGATCACCAAAGAGAGTGAAGGAACACAAAAACTCGATAAAGACATTCGAGGAATATTCTGGCGTAACATTCCCTTTCCGGATGATATTCGTGAAATTTTAAAAAATCGTGGTTTTGTTTACAGCGAGTTATTTAAAAAAGACATCAACCGTTCACTTTCGGACGGCTATTGAGAGGCCCTTCCTTAAAACCATTTGTCCTTGAACAAAAAAGGGTCAAAATACCGCTCTAAACGAATCCTTTCTCGAAATATTCGAAAAAGCCATCGGTAGGTAAACCATGCTGCCGCTAACGCCGAAAGAAAGAAAATTACCCAAGTGGCTTGCGCCAGAAAACCCGTCTGATCTGGCAAGAAGATGGCTCCTATGCCTAAAAAGGCTAAAAAGTAGAACAGCATCAGCACCAGAATAAAAATCACAGCACCTATTAAAAATAAGACAGTGTTCACACGCTTATTCACTTTGGTTTCCTTGAAAATAAAAAGGATAGAATGAGAAGCCCAACGCCCACCACAACCATTGAGTCAGCGACGTTAAAGGTAGGCCATCGTTCTAAACCAAAAAGGCCATAAAATTTAAAGCTTAAGAAATCGACTACCCCATGAGGTCGGAAGGCACGATCCAAAAGATTTCCAGCTCCGCCCCCTAAAATCAAGGCTAAGGCCCAACGTTGAATTCCATGCAATCCCTTATCTCGCCAGTAAAAGACACCGAGAATGATGAGGACCAATAAAGGGACCGCTAAAAACAAAACACTTCGAATTTGTGAAGGAAGAGCATCACCTACTGAAAAGGCGACTCCGGTGTTGCGTTGGTGGGTTAAATAAAAGAAATCCCCTCCCCAGGACCAGGCCATGGTCCCCAAGGGGATCGTTTTAACCACCCAGGCTTTTGTAAGTTGATCCGCAATCAACAAAAGAGCCGCCAAAATCAAGGGGAAAATCCTTCCCTTTACGGGAGCTTTCTGAGTCATTTTTCCTCCCTCACTACAATCCAGTAGGAGAATCTAAAAATACTGTGGATAAACCGGTCTCCGAAGTCATGACTTGGGCTAATCGGCGTACTCCCCAGGTTTCTGTTGCATAATGGCCGCCAGAGATCACATGGATTCCGGCTTCATAAGCCTCATGGTAAATGGTATGGTCGGCGTCACCCGTGATATACAAGTCTAGTCCTTCTGCAATCGCTTCGCGAACTTCAGACGTCGCACCGCCTGAGACAATCCCGATGGTTGAAATTTCTGCTTTACCAAAAGGAAGAATTTGTAAAGTTTGATCTCGACCGCCCCAAAGAATCTCGCAAACACGGTCCAAAGTCAACGGGGTTGAAAGCCGCCCAGAAAACCCAATTTTAACACCATGATAGGTTCCAAAAGGCTTGAGCTCACCTAAACCAAGAGCTTGTGCCATGACGACGTTGTTTCCGCATTCGGGATGAGCGTCAAGAGGTAAATGTGAGGCAAATAAGCCGATATCGGCTTGAAGCAAGGTCTTTAGGCGTTGGTAGTGACCGCCGGTGAGAGCTAAGGGCTGTCCCCAAAACAGACCATGGTGAACAACCAGAAGGTCTGCGCCATCTTGAGCCGCCTTTTGAAAGGACTGAAGGCAAGCATCTACAGCAAAGGCAACACGTGTAATTTTTGGCTTTTGACAAGCGACTTGCAAGCCGTTCATTGAGCTGTCTTTTCCATGCCACTCCTCGTGGCGCAAGTACTGGATTAACCAATTTGTCACTTCTGTCAAAGTCATGAAGCTCAGTATAGAGGGTTGTGACAGGCTCTCGCCAGTGCTTTTCTTGACTTTTTAACAATCCCCACCTATTCTTTGAAAAAACGAGGTCAGAAATGTCTTTACCCGCCGAACTTTTGTACCATGACCTAAGCTTTGATTTTTCGGCGGAAATCCAAAAAACAACTCCCACTTCTGGACAAGATGTTATTGGTCAGCCCCGAGCTTTACGAGCGTTGGCCTTGGGAACTTCCATTAACGCCCCGGGGTATAATATTTTTGTTACAGGTCCTTCGGGAACGGGGCGTCAAACTGCCGTTCGCAAAGTTTTAACACAACTCCCCCCCTCGACGGCTCTCAAAGACTTGGTTTATGTTTACCAATTTTTACACCCGGAACAGCCTCAGCCACTGTACTTAGGGCAGGGTAAAGCTGAAGAGTTCAAAGAAAAGCTCCACGATCTCGTAGAAACTCTTAAACTTCGCATTCGACAAGAATTAGGAGCTGAACTTTATAAGGTTCAGCGAGATCAAATTCTGAAAAAAACTGAATTTTCAGAAAATCACCTCATTGCCGAATTTGAAAGCCGACTGAATAAAGAAGGTTTTAAAATCGTTCAAATGGACGCTGAAGAAAGCGATCCGCCCCTTATGGATATTTTGCCCTTATGGAAGGGTGAAGCCGTAAGTTTTGATGATTTGCAAGACAAAGTCGCCGCTGGCGAAATTCAAGAAGCGGATTGGAATCAAACGCGTGAACGATACTATTTATTCATTGATGAAATGAAGGGATTGTTTGAACGACTTGGTGAAGCCCGACGAAATATGGAAAAGGACCTGCAAAAACTGCAAGTTTCATATATTCGGCGCCCCCTTCGTCGACTCATCCAAAAAATTGCCCGACAATACCCCGAGGATGGCGTCCGCACCTGGTTAAACGCCCTAGAAAAAGACGTCGAAACGCATCTTTTTCTGTTTTTGTCCGACAAGCCCGTAGATGACGGTCAAGGCAACCCTGCCCTCATTCGTTATGCCGTGAATGTCTTAGTCGACCACGGCAAAGCCCCCAAATTGCCTGTGGTTTTTGAAAACCGCCCCACCCCGGCTAACTTATTTGGTACCATTGAAGCCCGCGGTGAAGCTCAAAGTGAACCCAGAACAAACTTTCTTTCTATCCGTCCTGGTGCGTTGCACCAAGCTTCTGGCGGCTACTTGGTCCTGCGTGCCGAAGATATTCTGCCTCAGGAAGAGTCCTGGCCACTCCTCAAACAAGTACTCGAAACAAGACAAGTCGAAATCCAGGTTTCCTCAGGACCGTTTGGTCCTAGTTCTACCATCAAGCCCAAACCCATCGAAATCGATCTGAAAGTCATTATTTTGGGAGCAGAGGGCTTGTATGATTACCTCGTTCAAGAGGATCGCAACTTTGCTCGCTTATTTAAAATTAGTGCTGAGTTTGACTCGGTGATGACGAGAACGCCCGAAGCCATGGCCGAATACCTCAAGTTTATGCATGATACGGTCCAAAAACGCTCCTTACTCCCCCTAGACCCTACGGGAAGTGCAGAAGTTTTTGAATTCGGAGTCCGGTTAGCAGAACATCGTCAAAAGCTTTCCACACGGTTTTCGGCGGTAGCAGATTTATTGTCAGAAAGTTCCTACTGGGCTCGACAGCTGGGGAACAAAACCATCAATAAAACGGCCGTACAACGAGCGCTAGATGAACGAAAGTTTTTATTTTCGCTCCCTGAAGAAAAAATGGATGAGCAAGTGCGGGATGGACAAATCCTCCTCTCGGTCACAGGAAAGGCGGTGGGTGTCGTCAATGGTTTGGCCATTCTAGATCGCGGCAGTTACTCTTTTGGAAGGCCCATGAGAATCACCGCCACAGCAGCCCCCGGTGACGATGGTGTTGTAAATATCGAAGGGGAAGCCGGCCTTTCCGGTGAAATCCACGATAAAGGAGTGTTGATTCTCAGAGGTCTTATTCGTTCTCGCTTTGCCCAAGATTTTCCTTTGAGCCTTTCTGCCAGCGTAGGGTTTGAACAATCTTATGGGGGTGTTGACGGAGATAGCGCCTCCTCGACTGAGGCTTATGCCCTCTTGTCTGCGATTTCTCAAGTTCCCCTGAGACAAGATTTAGCCGTTTCGGGTTCTATCAACCAGCGGGGAGAAATCCAGCCGGTGGGGGGAATCACTGAAAAAGTAGAAGGATTTTACGACACCTGTGTGAAATTAGGATTAACAGGAACTCAAGGCGTCATCATTCCTTTCTGGAACATCCAGAATCTTGTCCTGAACCGGGAAGTTCAAAATGCTGTCAAAGAAGGCCTCTTTCATATCTATCCCGTCAAGACTCTTGATGAAGGCTTACACCTTTTGACCGGGCGAGAACTTGGCGAGCGGAGTGAAGACGGAGAATACCCAGAAGGTTCTTTGGGTGCCTTAATTGTCGAAAAACTCTCAGATTTACACAATATCACTCACCCCAAAGATGAGGAGGATGAAGAATGACGTTAGATTCCACCAAGGTTCGTCATGCGGCCAAGAACGGCATTCCTCTTGTCATAAAAACTCACTCTCTTCCTCCACAAACGGAAGCTGACCTCGAAGAAGTTCTTTTTATTTATTTAACTGAGCTAGGACAAGAAGCCCTCAAAGATCATTTATCGTATTGTCTCAAAGAGCTTACTGTTAATGCCAAAAAAGCTAACACCAAGCGGGTCTATTTTCAAGAAAAGGGTTTAGACCTAACTAACTCTGCTGATTACCAAAAAGGTTTGAAAACTTTTAAACAAGATACGATGAATAACTTGGAGTATTACCTTCGGCTACAAGAAAAAGAAGACCTCTTTGTCAAAGTTACGTACCTGATTCGAAATAATACTCTGTATATTTCTGTAAAAAATAACGCCCCCATTGTCTCTGCCGAACTCACGCGAGTGTATGATCGAATTGCCAGGTCTAGAGCTTTTGAAAGCATGGAAGAAGCTTTTGCCGAAGTCCTCGATGATTCAGAGGGCGCTGGTCTTGGGATTGTCATCATGATCCTCATGTTGCGAAAGATGGGATTATCAGAGAAAGCCTTTGATTTGACGTCTACTGATACCGAAACAACAGCCACCTTGAGTGTCCCCATGAACCTGGTCAAGCTCGAGAGGGTCAATTTGATTGCGGATGAGTTTATTCGACTGATTGAGTCACTCCCCCCCTTTCCGGATAACTTGCAAAAATTGCTCCAGCTCTTGGGTAATCCCGATGTCGATTTCAACCTTGTTGCCCAACAACTGGCCCGTGACCCCGCCCTCACCGCAGATCTCATCAAATACGTCAACTCCGCGCAATTTAGCAACCGCAAGCGCATTGATTCGATCCACGAAGCCGTGCGTCTTGTCGGGGTTCGCGGTGTCCAAGAACTGATTTACCCTTATGGAGCACATAAACTCCTTCACACCTACATCGATCGTCAAAAATCACTTTGGGAAGATGCCGTTCAGGTTTCCGTGTACGCCACAGAGATAGCTCGACGTCTCAAATTCGATCGGGACACTCAAAATCAAGTGCAAATCGCAGGACTGTTGTTCAATCTTGGCCAAATTATTCTTTCATTTGTCCACCCCGACCTCCTTGAAAAAATTCTCACTTTTTGCCGGGAAAAAGACATCCCTTCCGATTTGTTTGAAAACTTAACCATGAGCATCAACACCTCGGATATTGGTGCCCGTATAGCCGAGAAATGGAACTTTCCAGAAGACTTAATCGTGTTAATTCGGTATCAGCGCATTCCGCAACAGGCTCTTGAACCGCTCCGTGTTTCAGCCAGCTTGATCAACCTTGCTCAGGGCTTTGTTGCCATTGAGCATGAAGTCATGGCCTACTCTCAACTTTCAGCTTTCGCCTTACGGACGCTAAACTTGGATGACACAGAAGCTGTTGCCGCTCTTCACGAAGAATTGCTGACTGCTGTACGAAAAACATGACCCCTCTGCGGCGAACGGCCGTTCGGCAAACGGACCCAGAACCTTGTCCCTATTTACCCCACCGACAGGCCTCGTATGAAATTTTTTGGGCCGACTCGGTGCCTCCAGAAGCTTTGGGACAGTGGCTCTCCGAAGGATGGCGACATTTTGGGACGTTTTTTTTTCGCACGGCGTGTCCTGGTTGTCAGGCCTGTTGGTCCTTACGGGTGGCGGCTAACCAGCTTACTCCCAGTGAGTCTCAACGGCGTCTTTTGAAGAAAAACGCTGAGCTTGAATTTCGAACGGTGCCGACCGTTTACAATCCCGAATACTACGAACTTTGGGCCCATCACTCGCAAAAAAGATTTCAAAAATCTCCGACAGAAGTCGAGTTTGTGGACAGTTTTTTTTCACCAGTTTCGCCGGAAGCCAGCTTTTTGACAGAATACCGCCATCAGGGACGTTTAGCTGGACTAGGCTTTGCCGATGTCACACCACAGGGTCTTAACTCGATTTATTTTGTCTTTCACGAAGATTTCTCGAAACGAAGTTTAGGAATTTACAGCGTGTTACGAGAGTGTCAGCTGGCCGCAGAATGGGGTTTAACTTGGTACTACTTAGGTTTTTGGGTTCAGGGGAATGCGACCATGGCGTATAAAGGACGATTTTTCCCCCGGCAGATCCTATCAGAGGGGGTCTGGAACGACCTCGGGGAACTCGGGCCAACTTAGTTCCCGCAAAAGTGAGTCCAAAATCAAGCGTCCCTCTGGTGTGAGGGCTAAATGATCTCCCGGTTGAATCCAACCTTGGCGACGCCAGGCCTCTCCCACCGATTCTGCCCACGAGCGGACCTCTTCACCTAAGGAGTCAAGGCGCTCTAAAGGTAACCCCTCCCGGGTTCGCAAGGCCGTCAAGAAATGTTCTTTCAGTAAAGCACTTTTTCCAAGGAACTCCACCGAAGCCGGGGTTTCCGAAAGCCAAGCAAATAAAGCGGCTTCCTGGCGACGTTCTAGAATGTTCCCCGCCGGGAGT
>JAJXVP010000061.1 GCA_021782055.1 bacterium
GTAAGGTCTTGTCAACCAGTTGACTTTTTCAACGAATTTGATCAAATTACCTAGGTTTTTTATCCCCGCCTTGGAGAGAAACTTGGACAAAGAATTTCTGAAAAAAATGCAGGAAGAGCTTCAACACCAGAAGCAAGAGATTCTTCATCATTTGGTCATGGAAAGTGAAGGTTTTCGTGCCATTGTTGAAGATATTGACCCCAAAGATTTGGTGGACATGGCGTCGGACGATATTGATAAGAAGAACTTGGAGGCTTTGAATGCCGTTGAGTCCAAGAAGCTTCAGATGATTGATAACGCCCTGGCCCGAATTCAAAATGATCGCTACGGGGTTTGCATGGAATGTCAGAAGCCAATTCCGGCTTCGCGGCTTCAGGCCATACCTTATGCGTTGTTTTGCATTGATTGCCAATCGCGGAAAGATCGACAAAATCGTTAGGTAAGAAAGGGCAAGGGTCTAGGTTAACACAGCTAGACCCATGCCCCAACCCATCAAAAGAATCCCAACCCCTGCTGTGATTAAGCTGGTTATCCACAGCCATCGGCGCCTAGTTAGAGCTGAAACAGCCGACAAGCCGATGGCTACCTGCAGAAAGGTAACGGCGAAAGATAGTCGGTAATGCGCTTCAAAGGAGCGGTGAGACGCTTTTTGTTCCTGAGTTGCTTCTTGCGAAATTTCTTTTTGTTCGTCCTTATACTTTTCGAGTCCGGTCGTCCAATGCGCTGTTTCGTCAGCTGTGGGGTGCCCTAACTTGATCATCAGTTCTTTTTGAGTTTCTAAAAGGTTATGCTTCAGGCCCTTAGCTTGGTAATAAGCCCATTGGTCAGAAGCTTTCAATTGCGAAATCATGGCCTCATTGATTTGGTGCTCGGACATGAGTGAGGCGATCGCCGCCAGAACAGCGATAATCGCAGAACTTAGTGCGATTTTTAGCATTCCAGGGTCACGGCTTTCATGGGCGTGTTCATGAAGTTGCTTTTGGACTTCTTCCGTAGGATCTTCCATTGCATCGTCTCCCGCTGATGGACGTTATTGTACTAAGATGGTGCTTTTTTGGACAAGAGGCGAAGCTCACGAAAAGCTAATCAAAAGAACAATTTCTCTACTAGGCAACCGGAAGCCTTTTCTTTACAATGAGTTTAATTCCCAAATTCCAGAAGGAGGCCCCCGATGGACCGTCGGAACCTCGTAAAGCCTAGCCTAGCTACGGTGCATGAAAAACGCCTGAGGGAAGCCTGCCTCATGACCGAGGATGATGTCCTTAGCCGGATGGAGACTTCACGAGACGGCCTGGAACAGTCCTCAGCCGAAGCCCGGGAGCATATTTATGGTCCTAACGTTTTAGCCGCTGAAAAGAAAAAGAGTATTGGGGAAGAAATCCTTGAGCGCTTTGCCAACCCGCTCGTCATTCAGCTTTTAGTGATTTTAATTGTCTCGTTTTTTATGTCACTAGACTCCGCAAAGCTTTCGGGTAGCGGAAATTTTCTGCTTAGTCTCTTGGCTTATTTGGGCTCGTCCAACGACTTAATTACGCCTTCAACTGTGGGAGGCATGATTCTTATCAGTGTCTTTCTTGCGTACTTTCAAGAAAAACGTTCCACTGTCGCCGCCGAAAAGCTAAAAATGCTTGTTCAAGCTACCACGATTGTGCTTAGGGACGGCAAAGAAGTCGAGATTCGGATGTCCGAAATTGTTCCCGGCGACATCGTGGTCTTGGCAGCTGGCTCGATTATTCCGGCAGACCTGAGGGTTTTGGCCGCAAAAGACTTTTTTGTCAGTCAATCCGCTTTGACGGGCGAGTCCATGCCGGTAGAAAAATATCCTGCTCCTGACCCTACGAAAACTGAAGTTTTTGATCTACAAAACGCCTGTTTCCAAGGAAGTACAGTCATTTCTGGATCTGCCAAGGGTGTGGTAGTTAATACCGGAATGAGTACCTTCTTGGGGGGTATTTCGGCCAACTTGGCGGCGCCTAATGCCGCAACGGACTTCGATAAGGGGGTTTCAAAGTTTGTTTGGCTGATGATTCGTTTTATGATCGTCATGGTAGGGGTGACCTTCCTAATTGTTGGCATCACCAAGCATAATTGGCTAGACGCTCTGATGTTTGGTCTTTCGATCGCGGTGGGGTTGACCCCAGAAATGTTGCCTATGATTGTCACGGTGTGTCTTTCTAAGGGCGCGCTTTTTATGTCGCACAAAAAAGTCATTGTAAAAAAACTCAAGTCCATCCAGAACTTAGGTGCCATTGACATCCTTTGCACCGACAAGACCGGCACCATTACGCAAGATAAAGTCATCTTGGAAAAACATGTTGATGTTACCAATCGTTTTTCTGATGATGTTCTTCGCTATGCCTACATGAATAGCTATTACCAAACGGGTTTACGGAACCTTCTTGACCTTTCCATTCTTAGTCATGAGGATTTGGATGTTGAAAAAACCTGCAAGAAAATCGATGAAATACCGTTTGATTTTCAACGCAAACGGATGAGCGTCGTTCTCGATTATGAGGATAACCACGTTTTAATCTGCAAAGGATCCGTAGAAGCGATTTTTACGGCGTGCGACAAGTATCAAATTGACGATGATATCTTTCCCATGATTGAAATCATCAAGAACGACATTATAGAAGAATACATGCGCCTGTCCTCAGAAGGGTATCGGGTGCTCGCTATTGCTTATCGCGAATACAGCAAGGACAAAACTAACTTTTCGGTTCAAGATGAGTCGGGCTTGGTCCTTTTAGGGTATTTAGCTTTTCTCGACCCCCCGAAAGATTCTGCTGAAAAAGCCATTGCTTCGCTACGTGAGTACGGGGTTCGCGTTAAAGTGCTCACTGGCGACAATGAATTGGTGACGGCCAAAGTCTGTCGCGATGTTGGCTTTGACGTTCAAAGGGTAATTACCGGTAAAGAACTGTCCCAAATGAAGACTGAAGATTTTGCCAAGACGGTGTTAGAATACGATGTCTTCGCTCACCTGACGCCGGATCAGAAAGAAGACATCATAAAAACTTTACGTTCTGCGGGGCATGTCGTCGGCTTTATGGGCGACGGG
Source organism: bacterium (assembly GCA_021782055.1). The sequence goes on from JAJXVP010000061.1 coordinate 3,062, forward strand.
ATCAATGATGCAGCGGCGATGAAAGCCGCCGATGTTGGTATTTCGGTAGACACCGCCGTCGACGTTGCCAAAGAGTCCGCCGATATTATTCTTTTAGAGAAAAACCTGTTGGTCTTAGAAGATGGCATTATCGAAGGTCGAAAGACGTTCAATAACATCATCAAATATATAAAAATGGGGTCCAGCTCAAACTTCGGTAATATGTTCTCGGTAGTTGGGGCCAGCTATTTGTTCCCGTTCTTGCCGATGCAGCCTGTTCAGATCCTGCTCAATAACTTGCTTTACGACCTTAGTCAAACAGCCATCCCCCTTGATAACGTTGACCCTGAGTTTGCCAACAAACCCCAGTCTTGGGATATCCGATTTATTCGTCGGTTTATGATGTTCATTGGACCGATCAGCTCCATCTTTGATTACGCAACCTTCGCGCTCATGTGGCTCTTCTTCAAAACCTCCTCTCTCTTTAACTTGGCGGTACCTACAGACTTGATTCCCTACTTTCAGCATATCACTAAGGCTGATGACCCGAACACGACGTATGCGGCTCACCTATTTAATACGGGCTGGTTTGTCGAATCGTTGCTAACCCAAACGTTGATTGTTCACATCATTCGCACCAATAAGATACCGTTTCTTCAAAGTAGAGCTAGCTTTTCTATGACGATGACCACAGTTTTAGTGATGGCAGTAGGGGGCCTGCTTCCTTATACCCCCATGGCGTTGGATCTTGGATTAGTTCCCTTGCCACCGATTTTTTGGGCCTTTATCGCCGCCTTCTTGGTTCTGTACGGAGTTCTGACTCACAATGTCAAAACGTGGTTTCATAAACGCTATGGAGGGATCGGCGCATGAGAAGTTTGCTAGACGCACTGCAAGAAGGCCGTTTGGTCGAGTTGCCCGAGGTAGGCAAAGACAAAGCTTTGGAATACCTGGCACTCCTTATTGAGGCGATTCCCGATATAGGTTCAGGAACAGACCTCGTGAAAGCTGTCATGGATCGTGAGGCGACTTTCAATACAGGAATCGGCAAAGGTGTGGCTGTCCCACACTGCCGCACCACGGCAGATGGTGAACTGCTTTGTGCTGTAGGGTGGTCACCCAAGGGCATTGATTACAACGCTATTGATGGCAAGCCGGTTCACCTCTTGGTGATGTACTATGTGCCAGACGCCCAGCGAAACTTGTATTTAAAAGAAATTTCGGGCCTCGCCAAGGTGCTTTCGGGTTCGGATGTCCTTGAGAATTTTCAACAACTAGAGAGCCTTACAGAGCTTCGAGAGCATCTCCTCGACTGGGTGAGTCAGGCTATTGGCGAAGCGGTTCCTGATGCGAAAGCCCGCATGATCAAGCTGGAAGCCAAGCAAGCCTCGATTGAGACAGCTGCTGTCCGGGCGGCCACAGCAGGTGCACCTGCCGTGCTAGCGAAATTCACGCCATTTGATTGTGTTTGCTATGGCGACCACGTGCTGGTCCTGTGCCAAAATGCTGACCTGATTGAGACTCTCGAACACGACGATGGTTTTCGAGAACAAATTCGTACGGGAAGTGATTTTGAGGTTTCCGGTTACCGAGTGGCACGGCTTTCTGAGCTCACCTACGAGCATGGACGGCGTGTTATTTCGGGAGTTGCCTACAAAGAATCCTAAGACTAAACCGAAAGCGAGTTGATAGCGAAAGTGAATGCGTAGCGTAGACTCAGCTGGGGAGTTATTCTTGGGGCAATTGACTTTGATCTTGTTGCAACAGCCGACTGTCGGGCAGGGCCATTAGTCCCTCGTGTAAAACTTGTCTTGCTTGTTCGTGCTGGCCAGCATTCCACAACTGGGCAAACTGGTTGTGGATAGTGGCTGCCCAGGCCGCTTTTAGTTGTTGGTACAGATCTTGTAAACCTGGTAGCTGTTGCACCTCTGTTGGTAATTGCTTTAAATAGGCTACTCCAGCGGGGTACCCGTGGCCTTTCACGACCGTTTCGGTCGCTGAGCTATAAATCCAAGCGAGAAATTGGTTCTTTTGATCGCTGGTTATATAGCCCTGGCTAGCGGCTTCGTCGAGTTTGACTTTGGCTTGGTTGGGAGCGAGTTGTGGTAGCACCTTCACCAGTTCGTTTTCTGTCAGAGTTTTCAACAGGTTTAACGCCTCGGTCTGCCGAAGAAACTTTTGCTGTTCCCAGGCTTGTATGAGTTGTTGGGCTTTTTGATATTCTTGCTGCTCGGACCAAAGTTGGACCTGGTTTGCCACCAGGGCATAAGCTAAGTTTTGAACAGTGGGGGTGAGTCCAGTCAACGAAAATAACGTTTTGACTAGATCTAACCCTTGTTGAAATTTCTTCTGATTGTTCAAGACGGCAATAGCATCCTTGTAAACGGTTTCGAGCATGGTTCGAGAAGCCTCGGAATGATCAAATTCCCAACGATCAAGGGCTAAAGGTATGGCCTGTTGGAACAGTCCTTGCTTTTGTAGCAAAGAACAGCGGTTCTGCAGAACTAAACCCAGTAAACCTCGGGCATCTAAATTACGCCTTTGGGTATAATCTCCAGGGGGAACATAAGAATAGCCGGTCACGTGGCCAAACTCATCATGAAAAGCTTTTTTGGTACCGGGATCCCAACCTTGAGCTGTTGTTGTTTCGACATCGACCCAGGTGCCTACCTGAACACGGCAGAAGGCGTGCGAAGGGACCTCGACTGCTTCGACCGTAAGTCCTAGCCGACGGCCTAAAATCAAGTAAACCAAAGCGGACGAAACACAGTTGTAGTCGCCTGTTTTTAACAGAACATCAAGTCGAGTTTGTTCTGAGCTGTAGTGGTGAAGAAACTCTTGATGGAGGAGCTTCAACAGCGCATCACCTAAAGCGGCTCCGGATAACCCTGAAAGCTTTTTCTCAAGCGTGTGATACCAATTGTTCAAGACCGCTTCGGTTTGGGGAATCTCTTGGGGGTCTTCACCCGAAACCGTGAGTCCCCAGGTAGTAATTTGCTGAGGGGTAAGAGGCCCCTGCGGAAGGGATTGGGCGCTGGACTGTGACCACACTGCCGGTGAGAGGACGAGAAAGGCTAGCAAAAGCGACCAAAGAAAACGATTCATGACTTAAAAATACAAGAAGAGCTTGGAAAATTCATCTATCTTCTGGTAATACAAAGGAAGATGAAACGGATAAGCCGATCTTTAAGCGCCCCAGTTGTGTGCGCTTTTTTACAGATTGTTTTGGGGGGGCAAGCTTTACCGGCGCTTAGCTTTTGGGATAATACGCCTCCTAACGTGCTCGCTCAACAGTTAGTTCGTGCAATGACAGACGAACAACTGGCCGCCCAAGTTTTTCTTCTTGGATATCCTGGAGTTACCCCTCCACCGGTGTATCTTTCCCGCATTGAAACCTATGGGCTTGGGGGAGTGAAGATTTTTGGGTGGAACGCCCCTGATACTCAAACGGTAGCTCAAGCCGTTGATCTGGTCCAGAAAGCCGCTTCCGTTTCGCCGTTTCATATTCCTCTTTTTGTCGCAACCGACCAAGAGGGGGGGTGGGTACGGCATATCAAAGGGAATACCAGCACGACTTCTGGGAGTCTTTCGCTGGGGGCGGAAGGTCTGGCCTATGACGCCTACCATACGGGTAACTACCTCGCTCACGAATTGGCTGTCATGGGTGTCAATATGAATTTCGCCCCCAGTGTCGACCTCTATATTAATCCTGATGCCCATGTGATCGGCCCTAGGTCCTTTTCTGCTGACCCCTACGAAGCAGGCTGGCTGGCTACAGCTTTTGTTCGAGGCGAAATGGACGCAGGCGTTATCCCCACGGCCAAGCATTTTCCTGGGCATGGAAATACGTCACAGGATAGCCATGGTGGGCTACCCATTATCCAGGATACTTGGCAGACCTTAAAGAACCGCGAGATGATTCCGTATAAGATGCTTATCAAAGAAGGGTTACCGGCAATCATGACTGGCCACTTGGCCTTTCCGCAAATTTCGGGGAACCTGCTACCAGCTTCGCTGAATCCTCGTTTGAATCGTGATCTTTTACGAAAAAAGTTGGGCTTTCAAGGGGTGGTGATTACCGATGACCTATTTATGGTTGGTGCAAAACCTGCGGACTGGAGTGAAACAGAACCAGCGATCCGCGCCTTAATGGCTGGAAACGACCTTCTTTTGTTGTCACAGCCCGACAACTTAGAAGTCGCTGACTTTTGGGCGGTTGTTGCTAAAATGCGCGCTGAGCCCTCTTTCAAAGAAACCGTTCAACAAGCTGTTTCGCGCGATTTGCTGTTGAAGTTGAAGTTTTTAAAAAGCCCCTTGGCACCTCCTTTATATCCCAACCCAACGCATTTAGCCTTGCCGGACACCGCGGCCAACCAATTTTTTTTCAGTCAGGCTGTACGAAGTGTTGTCCTTTTGAAAAAGGATGGGCTTCCTTGGTCCCCTGCTGCAGGAAAAGGCCTTTTGGTCATCACACCCTATGGTGAGTTCTATGACGCTGTCAAACAGCATTTTCCTGATGCGGTTAAGCTTGAGTATAACTACCATTTCTTTGGCTATAATGATGCTTTTCGTGACGAAGTCGTTCAGAAAGCTCCTTTGGCGTCACGAATTTTGCTTTTGTTAGCAACTCCGGGTGCTTATGAATATTTGAAAGTTCTTGAACCTTGGAAAGACAAAGTGACCGTCGTGAGCGTGCTTTCTCCCGCTCCTTTGCGAAAATATCCTTGGGTCAAAACAGCTATCGCGGCTTTTGGTACAGACCTGGATGCCTTTGACGCCGCCGTTGCAGTATTGGACGGGCAGTTGCATCCCACGGCAAAATTACCGTTACATTTTTCAGGTTTGCCTGATGGAGGTCCTTGATGAGAACCTGGAAACAAGTCCCCCGATCAGGCTTTCTTCAGTGGGATCACCACTTAGCAACGTCTGGTGCGCCTGTAACCGCCTTGCGGGCCGCGTTAACGTCGTCTGCTAAGCTATGGAGAACTACTAGCAAAGGTGCTGTTCTGGCCTTGCGTCAACAGTCCTTGTGGTTGCCCTGGTCCTCCCGGAGTCTCACTGCAGAAGAAGGTGCTGAGCTTGAGGCCTTGGCGGCAAAGTCCTGGGGCAATTTTACTGTCATGGGTTTAACGGCCTGGACGCGCCCTTGGGAACCGTGGTGGCCAGCCCTTTTAACTCGAAGGGTCGAATATCTATGGATGACCCGCAGTTGTCAGCCTATTGACCAAGACCCTCTGCGTGAAGGGCAAATCGTGAGGTGGGCTTTTCCTCAGGACTCCAACGAGATGTTTCCTTTGCAAGAGGCCTATGAAAAAGAAGAAGTGTTGTTTGATCCCGCTGATTTTCGTGCCAGTTCAAGCTATTGGCTTTTTCAAAAACAGCTACAGACGCAGTGGAACGTGGTGTTAGAAGAAGACGGCATTCCCTTAGCTAAAGCTGGGACAAACGCCCTGATACCTGATTGGGGGCAGCTGGGAGGAGTCTTTACCCGTCCTGACCGCCGAGGTGAGGGGCTTCAACGACGGGTGTTGCAGTTTTTACTGGCTGAACTGGCACGCACAGGTCGAGGAGCGTGCCTTTTTGTCAAAGTAACCAATCATCGCGCCCAAAAACTCTACGAGTCTTTGGGCTTTAGCGTCGAAGGTCCCTTCGAGATTACTTATTGGCAGAAGTAAGGTTTAGCGGTGGCTGATGGCCAAAAAGACCGCGGAAGAACAACTCAATGGCGTCCCAAAAATCTTGCCACCACGATCCGGGTTGTCCTGAAGCCACCGATACCAGATTTACAGAGGTCACCACTTTGCCTTGCAGGCTCCACACCAGAGTGCCCACTTTGGTATGGGCGGGAAAGGGGCCAATCACGGAACTAGGTAATTCCGGCTGAACGGTTATTTCAGCTCGTTCTTCGGCAGACAGTGGATATAGCTTGACCTTTTGGGGCTGAACAAGGACTTTGTGTCCTTGAACATACCAGGCTTTGACAGAGGGTAAAAGTGGTACGGGCAGTTGAACTAAAGGGTAGCGTTGAAAGCCATAGTTTAATAAGATTTCGCCGGCCTTTGTGCGCAAACGGCTTCCTTCTGCTGTTGTACGGGCTTGGACGCCCAAAACGATAGCCAGTAAGCGCTGACCATTGCGTTCGGCGGTGCCTACCAAGTTGTAGCCAGATTCATCGATATAACCGGTTTTTAAGCCGTCGGCGCCAGGATAGGTCCACAAAAGTTCGTTGCGATTTTTTTGCCAGATGGTTGGTATGATTCCTCGGTAACCTGCGGGATAATTGTCCGCCAAGGGGTAGGCCAACTCTTTTTGAGACGTAATAGCTAAGACATTGGGGTGGACTTTCAAGAAGTATCGACAGAATTTGGCAAGATCACCTGCGGTTGTCCGGTTACGAGAGTCGTAACCGTAAGAGTCATAGTACACTGTGTGGGTAAGACCAAGCCGAACTGCTTCGGCATTCATTCTTTTAACAAAAGCTTTTTGGCTACCCGCATCAAAAACGGCGAGAGTGAGGCCTGCGTCGTTGCCTGAATCGACATCTAGGCCGACTAGCAACTCGCGGATGGTTACAAGTTGACCGGCTTGTAAAAACATCAAGGAAGACCCTGGCGGCATGGCCCTGGCATCAGTTGCTGAAGTCACATGGACAACTTCGTTCATGCTGAGCTTTCCGCTAGCGATATCTTCAAAAATCAAATGCATGGTCATCAGTTTCGTCAATGAGGCAGGAGGTAAAGGTTCCTCGGCATTTTTTTGGTAAAGAATCCGACCTGATGTGACGTCCATCAAGACGGCTCGTGATGCCATGGGAACCAGGTCTGATAAGCGGGAATCCAACGCTTGGGCAGTTAAAGAAACGGTGAGGCCCAAAAGGGCGGTAATTATGAACGAACGCATGAGAATGTCACATTATCCCTGACTGTTGACGACGGTCAAGACAGAGCAGCCTTACCTGTGTTAGAAAGTTTTCTATGTCGGTGGATGATCTATGGTTCCAAAAGTTTTGCTCCTTATCTGCGAATCGCACGGAAATGCTTGGTGAAGCGCTAGGCTTTTTGGCTGATCTCCAGGAAATATCAACCCCGCCGTGGACGCATTGGCAAACACAACCAGGACTACCTGACAACGGTGAACTGCTTCTGGTTGCCCATTATGATCGCCAACCGGGTACTCCCGGTGCGAATGATAACAGTGCTAGTATTCGCCATTTGTTAGATTACCTTGCGCGGCAGTCGGTGCTTTTGCGGCAGGGACGACAACCCCGTAGGGTGGTGTTTACTGACGGAGAAGAAATCTTTGGCGAACGTTCTGTTCACCAACAGGGAGCTCGTCTTTTAGGGGAACTTTGGAAATCAGCAGGTCGTCAACCTTTTGTGATCGTCTTGGATATGACAGGGGTTGGTGATACCTTTGTGTTAGGGCATCTTAGCGAAAGTGTGAGGCAAAAAGCAGGGGCTACCGATGAAAATACCAAGGCCTTGAGGTTGTGGGTACGACGCCTGTTATCCGCCACCGGAGCCGGCGACTTTGTCGAAATCGACACGCCTTTTTCTGATGATTTAGGATTTTTGTCGTCAGGGATACCTGCTGTGCAAATTAGCTTATTGCCGAAAAAGCAGGCTTTAATGTACCGAAAGCAGTATATGAAGAGAGATTCGCAGGATCTAGTCTCGCGTTTGCCCCTGCCAACCGCATGGCAAACCATGCATACCTTGCAGGATGTCCCGCAAAACTTATGGGCTCAAAGCCGCCCCTTAATGGCACAGTTCCTTGAGTTGGCCAGTTCTATCCCGTTTTTGTTCCGTGGCTGAGTATCTGCCTCTTGGGTGGTGCAAGGGTTAGTAGAAGCAAGGGTTAGTGGAGCGACGATCTATCCCTGGGGCATCAACACTGAAACTGTCTTGGTGTTAGACGTAACGTCTGTTTTGTCTGAATAGCTTAGAGCTCCCAGAAAAGTAAAGACGGCTAACATCAACGCCAAACCAACGACTAACTTTCGCATTTGCTCTTCCTTTAACATTTTTATCGGCACATTTTCAACACGCACGGGGCTTTTTCAACAAGCCCCACCTTTAGAACAAGTAATTTAAAGGATTGACAGCGTGATTCCACTTGAAAATTGAAAAATGGACGTGGGGCCCCGTACTGTAACCAGTACTTCCCATCAAGCCAATCACTTGGCCTTGCCTTACCCATTCGCCTTGCGACACTTCAAAAGCTCTCAAGTGACCATACAGAGTTTGATACCCGCCCTCGTGACTCAAAAGAATATAGTTGCCATACGCGGAGTTAAAGCCCATGTCGGCAACACGGCCAGCCATGGAGGCGTGTACTGGAGTCCCGGCATAGTTGGCAATATCAACGCCATTGTGAAACGTTCGATCGCCATTAAAGGGGTCGTGGCGCCAACCAAAGCGGCTCGTGATGACGCCTCGAGCGGGGTAGATGAACAGTTCCCCAAGTGCTTGTTTGTAATCCCATGCAGAAAGAGTGACCCCGGGCAGAAACACTTTTTGGCCGGGGGTGACAACAGGAGACTTGAGGCCGTTGGCCAAAAGAATATCATCGTAGGAAAGATTGTTTGCCCGGGCAATGGAGGTAAGACTGTCGCCTTTATGAACGGTGTACAATAAACCGTCCTCATTAGGAATGAGCAACTTGTCCCCAGCAGCAATATGTCGAACATCGGCGATATCGTTGAAGCTAATCAGGGTGCTGACATCAATATTGAATCTATTGGCAAGAACAGACAGCATATCGCCAGACTGCACCGTATAGGTCTGGGTTTTTACAGGAAGAATACGAGGAGCGGCATCGGCGGTTTCTTCTTCGGTTTTGGGAGACTGTCCCGCCGTGAACAGGTAGTGAGTTACTTTTCCGTCTTGGGGGAGGGGAATTCCTGCCGCGTGAAAAGAAAAGTTCAGCCCAGGTGTTATTACCGGCGAAAGCGCGCCAAGGAGTAGCAAAAAAAGAGGGAGAGCAAACAGATACGGAAGAACTAAAAGTGGTGAACGCGAGATGCTACTCTGTAAAGTGCCTTCCCACAACGCAAGGGTTCTTCCCAACCTACGACGCGGAGGCGCAGGTGTAAGAACCGCAACGTCGGCTTGTGGCTCAAAGCTGGTACCTGTGTTTTCTAAGATTTCGTCAGTCTCGTTTGTACTGGAATGATTTTTGAGATAGTCGTGTCCCCGCATGTCATCCTTCACGATAATGCTCCCCCCTCATGTATCGACAATAGCCGGAGGGATCATTAAGATAGAGTTCCGTCATGAAGACTTTGGGAACCCGACTATGGCCGGCCTTTTTGGTCGGCGCCATCTTGCTCGTTTTCATCTCCGGGACGGTCGTGGGCGTGTCCCAAGTGCGGGGGCCCTCGATGCAACCCGACTACCATAACGGCCAAATCATTTTGATTAACCGTTGGGCTTATGGGTTACAGGTTCCTATTATAGGGGGATACACCTGGTTCTGGAAAGCCCCAAAGGTAGGAGATACAGTTATTTTAAGAAACCCTTCTGATGGCCAGATGATTATTAAGCGTGTTGCCGGGGTAGGGGGAATGCCCTTGAAGGT
>JAJXVP010000396.1 GCA_021782055.1 bacterium
GGTCTCGACGAGCTCGTCGCCACGAAAGCGCCAGGTTTTTGTAACAGCACCAACCGAGATTTCGTCTAACCCGTCGGTGCCAAAGACGATCAGGGCGTCTTCTACTCCCAAGAGCCGGGCGGCTCGGGCGATCAGGGGACCCAGGCTTTCTTCGTACACACCAATCAGTTGACGGTTGGCACCGGCGGGGTTCACCAGGGGGCCCAAGAGGTTCATGATGGTTTTTACGCCAAGCTCTTTGCGGACAGGCCCAGCGAATTTCATGGCACCGTGGTAGACGGGGGCAAACAAAAACGTGAACCCGGTTTTTTCAAGAACTTGCGCGGCTTGCTCGGGTTTAAGGTCGATCTTGAGCCCTAAGGCACCGTAAAAGTCGGCCGCTCCGGAACGGGAGCTGACCGCCCTGTTGCCGTGCTTGGCCACTCGCGCTCCACAGGCGGCGGCGGTCAAAGCCGCCATCGACGAAATATTAAAGGTTCCCTGCTCGTCGCCACCAGTCCCGACGATGTCGAGGTAGGTTCCCTCTACCGAGGTGGGAAAGGGTGTCCGTTTGCGTTGTAAAACAGCGGCGCAACCGGCGACTTCTTCGGGGTGAATTCCTTTTAAACTGAGGCCCACAAAAATCGCCGCAATTTGAGCGGGGCTGAGGTTGCCTTCAGTGAGCTCTTCCATAAACGATTCCGCTTCGGCCTGGCTCAGGTCTTTTTTGGCCATAACCTTGCGAACCAACGGTTGAAACTCAAAGCTTTCGCGCCGGTAATTAAGAAAGTTTTTCAAAAGACGCTTTCCATGTTCGCTGGCGATCGATTCGGGGTGAAACTGAACCCCCTCAATGGGGAAGGTCTTGTGTCGTACGCCCATGATTTCACCGTCGGGGCTTGTGGCGGTCACTTCGAGCGTATCGGGCAAGGTCTGGCGGTCAATGACGAGGCTATGGTAGCGCGTAAAAACCGAAGGGGTGGGGATCGAGCGGAAGAGGCCCTTGCCGTCGACCGTGATAGGTTGGGTCTTACCGTGAACAATCTCTTTGGCCCCGATGATGCTGGCGCCAAAGGCGTAGCCGATGGCTTGGTGGCCCAGACAGATGCCGAGCAGGGGAACCGACCCAGCGAACGTCCGGATGACGTCGATCATGCAACCGGCTTCTTCGGGACGTCCTGGCCCCGGGGAAAGAATAATCGCTTTGGGGTTCAACCGGCGAAGGGCCTCGACGGTAGTTTGGTCATTACGTACCACCTGCACCTCTTCGTCGGTGATCTCGCAAAGGTATTGGTAGATGTTGTAGGTGAACGAATCATAGTTATCCAGCAAAAGAATCATTTTACACCTCCAGCCCCAGGCTTCGTGCCAGGGCTCGCATTTTCTCGTTGGTTTCTTCGAGCTCTCGTTCCGGCTGGGAGTCAAACACCACACCCGCACCGGCCTGCAAAATCATGGTGTCGCCCTTTTTGAGGGCACTGCGGATGGCGATACAGGTGTCGAGGTTGCCGTTGGGCGAAAGGTGCCCAACCACGCCGGCATAAAAACGGCGGGGTTCGGGTTCTAGCCCGTCAAGGATCTCGATGGCCCGAATTTTGGGGGCGCCCGAAACGGTACCAGCAGGGAACGAGGCACGCAGGGCATCGATCCCCAATTGACCCTCGGCTAAACGACCCTGCACATTGCTTACCATGTGCATCACATGGCTGTAGCGTTCCACGGTGTATGATTCGGTTACCTCGACGCTGCCCGGCTGACAGAGGCGACCCAGGTCATTACGGGCCAGGTCAACCAACATGAGGTGCTCGGCACGCTCTTTGGTGTCGGCCAGCAGTTCCGCTTCGAGCTCACGGTCTTCGAGCGGGGTTTTTCCGCGTCGCCTTGTACCGGCAATGGGGCGGATTTCGGCAAGCCCATCTTTGACTTTGACGTGCACTTCGGGTGAGGCTCCAAACAGCTGATAATCACCGAAATCGAGATAAAACAGGTACGGAGAGGGGTTGGTTGAGCGCAAACGGCGATAGGCTTCTAACGCCGGCATCGCGGTCTTAACGCGAATACGGCGACTGGGTACGGCCTGGAGCAAGTCACCCGCGATGATGTGACGGCGGACTTCTTCAACATTGTGGCGAAACGTCGCATCGGCGTCATAAGCTTGCGGCAAAATTTCAGCCGGGTAGCTTTGACCCGAGTCGTCGAGGGCTGACCAATCGCCGTTCTGGATTTGGGCCTCGATCTCGGTCAGGGCCTTTTCAAGATCAATCTGGCTTTCTTTGTAATTCAACCCCACCAAGTAAATCAAATCGGTGTAATGATCATAGATTAAAAAAACATGCCCAAAAAGGAACAGCGCATCGGGAAGCTGCAGGTCGTCTTTTTTGGTCGTTACCTTGATGGTGTCGCAAAAACGGCAGAATTCGTAAGACAGGTAACCCACTCCCCCGGCGGGAAACGGAAAATCTTGGGCGGGGTCGGCGTGCTGGCGGGCAAAGTACATAAGAACATCGAGAATGTCGCGGTAGGGGGCTTTGATACGGAACTTGCGACCGTCTTTGTGCAGACGGACTGTCGTTCCTTCTTGGCTAACCCGAAAAGCTTCTTTGAGCATGAGGACGCTGTAGCGTTCTCGTCCTTTTTTATAGCTGGAAGACTCCAGCACGACTTTGGCACCCAGTTTGACGGCCAGGCTGTAGGGGGTAAAGCGTTCACCGCTGAGGATGCGAACCAAGGTTTCCAACG
>JAJXVP010000397.1 GCA_021782055.1 bacterium
AAGACTTCTTGCTCCCTCGGGGGGATGGTCGCTAGGACCTTTTGCAACTGTTCTTGCAAAATCTTAAACGCCGTTTGATTCGAAGGATTTTCCACGTCTTTATCTTCGATAAAGTCCCCTAACAAACTATCTTCTTCTTCACCAATCGGTGTCTCTAAGGAAATGGGTTCACGGGCAACATTTTTAACCGACTTGACCCTTGAAACCTGCCAACCTAGTCGGTCTGCGATTTCATCATCTGTTGGTTCCCGCCCCAAAACCTGCATCAGCTGTCGAGACTCACGCACCACTTTATTAATTTGTTCAATCATATGCACAGGCACACGAATGGTTCGGGCTTGATCCGAAATGGAGCGCGTAATCGCTTGGCGAATCCACCACGTTGCGTAGGTCGAAAACTTATACCCTTTACGGTACTCAAATTTTTCTACCGCTTTGATCAGGCCAATATTTCCTTCTTGAACCAAATCAAAAAAGTGCAAGCCTCGATTGGTATATTTTTTAGCAATAGAAACGACCAACCTCAAGTTCGCCTTGATGAGTCGATCTTTCGCACTCTTCATCATGGTCTTACCTTGAGAAATTTCTTCGGACTTCTCTAAGATCTCTTGAATCGGGGCTTCAAACTCACTTTCTAGCTGATTGAGCTTTTTCTCGGCAATTTGAATTTGACGAATCTTTTCTTTGATGGCGTCACTCGTCAAACCTAGAGACTCTTCCACTTCATCTTTTTCGGTCTGACTTGCCAGCTTACGACCTAAATTGCGAAGTTCTCGCATATTGGTGACGCGAAGTCGTCGTTCGATTTTGGCTTGCTCTTTTTGGTACTTTCGAATTCGTCGCGCTGTATTGATAAACTTGTCAGAATACTTGGTAATTTCTTCGGGATGAATATCAATATCTTCGATCATTTTCATGAGTTCAACACGAAGCTTTGCCAATTCCTCGCTTTCAAAGATATCATTCCCAACTTGAAGGAGGCGTTCTTTCAGTTCCATATATTGGCGAAGTAAAGCGTGAATAGGCTTTAAAGGTTCTTTATAGAATTGAGTTAATCTTCTTCGTTCGGCTAAGAAATCTGAAAGTTCTTTTTTTGTCCGACCCTGATCTTCGCGAGGTTCATTTTTAGACAAGGTCTCTTGGGCTAAAAGGGAAAATTCGGGAATAATCATCCCGGAATTTTTGACAATCCGCTTGATGATATTTTCACCATCTTCCATCTGCTTCGAAAGCACGACTTCCATATCTGCTGAAAGTAAGTTTTCTTTACCAATTTCACGAAGATATAGCCGGATAGGGTCATCAATGGTCGAGTCTTTGTCGTTGTAGTTTAGCTTCTTCTTAAAATCCGTTTCGACTTCGTTTTCATCTTCAGCAGGAGGTGAATCCTCACCAAATAAGGCCGCTTCTGATTCAAAAAAACGCTCTTCTTCTTCGGGCAGAACTGCTTCCAAAGCATCTTCCTCCTCGATTTGGATTCCTTGCTTGGCAAGATGTTCGTAAACCCATTCCAACTTATCACTATTAACTATTTCTTCCGGTAACAAATCCCTGACTTCGTCAAAAGAAATGCTTCCTTTCTTTTTGGCAAAATCCAACAGATGGATAATTGCCGGATCATTGGCCATTTCTGACATCAAACGCTCCCTTTCCAACGGGAAATCTCACGATTTAAAAAATTGACTTCCTCTAACAATTCGTGCGTTCGTGATGAATCACCGGACGCCGATCCTAATAACCCTTTAAGCTGACTCAACCGGTTTTCTAACCGTTTTAGACTGACTCGAGACAAGGCGTCTTCTAAAACGGATTCCGCAGACCTTTCATATTCACCGGTCACAAGCCCTTGTGCCAGAGCTTGTTCCCAAGAAAAGCCTTGAGACGCAGTTAGCACATCTGGCACTGTAATTTTCCCCTCCAGTCGATCATCCAGCTTCAATAAAACATCCCAAAGTTCTTTAGAACGAGCTTCGTTTAAATCCTCAGAAGCTAACATAGCCCGCCACCGAGAAAAATATTGTAAGGAGGAGACCAAGGTCAGCATCATCCTCCACTCCGCAGAACTCGTTAACCGTGGCAAAACACGAGGGGCCGGACGCTGAACAGGAGTACCTGTACGAAAATCCTTCCACAGGGCCTCTTCAGTGACCTCTAAGCGCTCTGCCACAATTTTCATCAAAGTTTCTTGCCTCACTTGAGAAGGGATTTTTTTGACCAAACCAAAAATTACTTGCGAAAAACCCTTCCAATCAAACATCGAACTTTTGTTGTAAAAATTGTAATAGAAATTTAAAAGAAAATCAAAGCCCCGACTCGAAGTCAAGACTAATTCTCTTACAGCCTCTTCCCCTTCTTTTTCAAGGATTTCTGAAGGATCTTTTCCATGCTGAACCGTAACGACACGAGTTTCTAAATCAAAAGGTAAGCAAAGCTCTACAGCCTTAACGGCAGCCTTTTGACCAGCTTCATCGCTGTCAAATACACAAACCACCGTACGCACATAGCGAAGTAGAAGTCGGATATGGTCTTCTGTTAAAGCCGTTCCCAAGGGGGCTACCGCAGTTTTGATCCCAGCTTGATGCAGGGAAAGGGCATCCATATAGCCTTCGCAAAGATGGACAGTCCCTAGTGTCCGTAAGTTGGGCAACGCTTGATCAAAAGCAAACAAGGTTTTTCGTTTCTGAAATAGGAGAGTTTCTGGAGAATTGATATATTTT
>JAJXVP010000398.1 GCA_021782055.1 bacterium
ACATGACAGACTTCTGGTTACCTTTACTCGAGACAATTTCAAAGACCTCTCTACCAAGGGTGACTTGCCAAGCGGTTTTTTTAGTAGATTCTGCGTGTGTCTCAGGCAATAGGCGTTCGGGAGTTTGACGTTCTGCATTCATGAGAGAACGAAATAACGTCGAGGAAATTCGTTCCAGCCATTCTTTTTTTAAAGGAGATACGGAACGGGCATACATCCGACTTGTTTTCACAATTTCTCCAGCAACCAAAAAGGCTGGTGTTTCCTTAAACAGGACCGAACCAGGATGAATGTTAATTTTTTCAGCTGTAACACTTCGGTAGACACCCCGCCCTGAATGCATGCAGACAAATTGTATCAGCCCCTTAGCGACCGCACATAAGTAGTCGGCGTGTGAACCTCCAGACTGAATCGGTACACCTATACGGGAAAGGATTTCTTCGAGTTGTGATTGAATATTTACTAGCTCATTCATGGTCTTAAAATCAAAATAGTATCTTCGACAAAAAGCTTCTTTATCGCGGTTTTTCAAAAAAGCATCAAAAATCGTAAGGTAGCTCACAAAATCCCCATCGGCGTCCCGAAAAGTATGATGCGCTCGACGGGCTTCCATTTCCTCTCCTTGGGGTAAGAGGAACGGTGAATCCGTTGATAAAAAAGTTGCAGCAATGGTGACTTCTCGTAAAACCTGAGGGTACTGATAGACAGCCTCGACTATCATCCGGCTATGGCGGGGAAGCAAGGGAAATTGGGCCATCATCTTACCGATATTGGATAAAGAACGATCGGGGTTAAGCGCTTCAAGGAGGTTCAAAGCCTCTATAGCTCCTAAAATTCCTTGCGAATTGGGAGGAGATAAAAAATCAAAGCTTTCAAAATCGCGTATGCCAATTTCAGCCATTCGCAAAACCACTTCTGAAAGGTCCGTTCGATAAATTTCTTCGAGCGTATACAAGGGACGTTCTTCAAAATTCTCTTTGGAATACAATCGATAACAAACCCCAGGACCAGTACGACCAGCTCTACCACGTCTTTGTTGACAGCTTGCTTTAGAGACGGGGCTTTCAATTAAGGCTGCCGTAAAAGTTTTGGGATTGTAATAATTGATTTTTGCTCGACCTGAATCAATGACCGTCGTGACCCCATCAATCGTCACAGAGGTTTCAGCAATGTTCGTTGCTAAAATAATTTTCGTTTTCCCTTCTGGAGTTGGAAGGAAAACCCGTTCTTGTTCTTCATTAGAAAGTTTGCCATACAAGGGAAGAATCCAAAGACGTCGTCCCAGGCCTGCGGAAATCAAAGCCGCAGAGGCATCTTTTATCAGTTTCTCGCCAGAAAGAAACACAAGCACATCGCCAGATCGTCCAGAGCCGACAATCTCTGAAACAAGATCGACTAACTTTAAAATTAACGCATCATCACTTTCTCCAAGCTCAAGTGGGGCCCATTGAATTTCTACTGGAAAGGTTTGTGTTTCAATCCGAACGATGGGAGCTCCATCAAAATACGTGGAAAAGACTTCTGCATTAATCGTGGCGGAAGAAACTATGACTCGAAATTCAGGACGGACCTTCAGAATATTTTTCAGAAGCCCCAAAATGAAATCAATGTTGAGGGAGCGTTCATGAGCTTCATCGACCAAGATAACCGAATAGTGTGTTAACAAAGGATCCGTTTTAATCTCTTGCAACAAAGTGCCGTCGGTCATAATTTTGATACGTGTTTCAAGTGTTGTTCGGTCTTCAAAACGCATTTTGTAACCGACAAGACTGGGGATTGTGACATTCAACTGTCGAGCAATATATTCACTGACACCGACGGCAGCTATGCGGCGTGGCTGAGTAACACCGATGACACCCTTTTGAGCAAATCCCGCCTCATGCAGAATGAGTGGCAACTGCGTTGTTTTCCCAGATCCTGTGGGACTTTCAACCACAACGACGGGGTGATGTGCCAAGGCTTCTAGTATTCTTTCTTTTTCGCGGTAAACGGGTAGTTGATGAGGATCCATACCTTTAGTGTAGCGGTTTTTGGCTTTCCTGACCACCCAAGGCAGGTTGAGGCTCGAATTGTAAACCGGCTTTCCAAGAACCATCTTTTTCTTGAACCCAGGACCAGCCCCCTCTTAAAGGTAAGGCCATTTCTTCACCTTGTTGATTCTTTAAAAAAAGTAGTGGTCCTGCCGTCGTTTGTTCAGTCCACATTGATGTAGCAATTCTTGGCGTGGTTGGATTGATCCCATGATTGGTTACCGTCTCCATCCAAAATGGGCCATCAGCTTGCCTTTGCCAAACTTGTTTCCCAGACATTGAGACCAAACGACTAAAGGGCACGGCATAGGGGTCAGCAAGGGGATTGGCCCTTTTCAAGGGGGCTGTTTTTGAAATTTCATGGGAAAGGACTAGCAATGGCGGTATGGTATGCCAAACGTGAAGCATTACACCGTCATAGTAAATAAAAAGTGAAAATTCTTGGGGATTTAACCCCAAAACACTGGCCTCAGAAGGCAACTTCAAGAGCACAGGAACGACAAAATTGGGTAATTGATTCCACCATTGAGGAAAACGCCGAGTCTCTGTTGTCCATTGATCACGAAGTGTCCCCGCTGCGTCCGGGGGAATCCAAATTGCTAAAAGTGGCAAGGACTTTTGATCTGATAATTTTAGACCTGGATCTAAGCCTTCTTGCCACATCAATGCGGACAACGGC
>JAJXVP010000399.1 GCA_021782055.1 bacterium
GAACATCCTCGAAATCAAGTTAGTCCATCCGCACGACGGGCGGGAGGAATGTGTGGCTCAAGGACTCAAACAAATTGCCCAATACCGAGCGACTATCGATACAACGGCACCAGCGGCTTTGGTTGTATTTGACCGAACTCCCGCAGGTCGTTCACTCCCTTGGGACCAACGGTTAACTCGCGAGGTTCGCGACGCTGAGGGGGGCCAGGTGTTGGTCCTGGGGGGGTAAGTTGGAAGTTTTTCTGACGGCACTTCGGCTTGGCTTTATCTCGTTTGGAGGCCCGGTCGCGCACCTGGGCTACTTCTATGAAGAATACGTCCAACGAAAAAAGTGGCTGGACGAAAATACTTGGGCAGACCTTCTGGCCCTGTGTCAGTTTTTGCCGGGACCAGCCAGCAGTCAGCTAGGCATGGCGATTGGGCTAAGGCGTGCAGGCTTATGGGGCGGCGTTTTAGCCTGGTTGGGGTTTACCCTCCCCTCGGCTGTAATCTTAGGGGCCTTGGCCGCTGTGGTCTCGGGGTCGGGGGTCGAAGCGAAATGGTTTCATGGCCTTTTAGTGGCGGCAGTGGCTGTGGTGGCGCAGGCCGTGTGGAGCATGGGCCAAAAGTTTGCCCGTCGAACCAGCACCGGTTTGCTAGCTTTGGGTACTGCGGCCGTAATGCAGTTAGTTGGCAATGCTGGTGTACAAATCTTGGCGATTCTGCTGGGGGCCGTGTTCGGTTGGTGGCGTTTACGCGAAGACAATGCCCCTGCTTCTGAACCATTGAACTTAAAACGTCGAGTCGCACTTGTGGCGTTGGTGCTGTTTTTTGGACTGTTGATTGGCTTGCCCGTTCTGGCGGCGGTTTTTCCGCAACGCGTGTGGGAGGTCGCTGGAGGTTTTTATCGAGCCGGTGCCTTGGTGTTTGGGGGTGGTCATGTGGTGCTCCCCTTACTTCAGCAGGTTGTGGTTCCCCCGGGTTGGCTGACGAATGCCCAGTTCTTAACAGGGTATGGGGCGGCGCAAGTCGTCCCGGGGCCTTTGTTTACTTTTGCGGCGTACTTAGGGGCCCTGTGTTTACCTCAGGGAGGGGGAGCTTTCGGGGCCTTATGGGGTCTTGTGGCCCTCTTTTTGCCTTCGTACCTTCTCGTTGTCGGAACCTTGCCCTTTTGGTACCGCCTTCGGTCCTGGCCTCGCTTTCGGGGGGCGATGACCGGAGTCAATGCTGTCGTTGTCGGCTTATTGCTGGGGGCTTTGGTTAACCCCGTGATGTCGAGTGCCTTGTTGACGCCTTTCGATGTGGCGTTAGCTTTAGCGGCCTTTGGGTTATTGCAAGTCGTCCGCTGGCCTTCTTGGGCTGTCGTTGCCTTGGCGGGGGGTGTTGGCAGTGTTCCGGCTTGGCTTGCCCGCTAGTTTCGAGAAGAGTACACTGTAGGGTATGTTCGATATTGTGGAAATTTTCAAAGCCCTGGGTGATACCAACCGGCTAAGGATCTTGAACCTGCTTGAAGAGGGTCCTTTGTGCGTGTGCGATTTGGAAGAGGTGTTGAAACTCAACCAATCGAATTTGAGCCGGCATTTGGCCAAGTTAAAGCAAACAGGTCTGGTGAATGCACAAAAAAAAGGACTGTTCATCTACTATTCGCGACGAGAACTAGCCGCACCTTACAATGAGGTGATCAACCGTTTGTACGAGGGGCTCAGGCTCAGCGGGGAGTGGCAGGCTGATCTTGAGGAGCTGGCGACCCGAGTCAGCTGTGAACCGTCTACCCTAAAAAATACGCCGCTTGAATAGCGGTTATCCCCGGGGAAAGCTCGCGAGTGACCGAGTCATTCGAAAGCACAAAGCTCCCCAGAAGCGGTTTGTCCAAAAACTCGGCTAAACCTTTCAGCCCCCGTCCATCAACTGAACTCACTCGCTCGCTCATTTTTACTTCGAGAGCAAAGTAGCCTTGAGGTGTTTCGACAAGAAGGTCCACTTCACGGCCGTCCAAAGTCCGAAAGTGCCAAAAGTTCACCGAGAGCCCCAGGGCTCGGGCTTGTTTAAATACCTCGGCGACGACAAGGCTTTCAAACTCTTGGCCTGTCAGAGGCCCTTCCCGTTTTAAGACACTTCGTAAAACACCTTGGTCGAGGTAATGGAGCTTGGGAGTTTTGGTCAGTCTTTTTGTAGGGTTTTTAGACCAGGGAAGCAATTGTAAGGCTTGGTAACTTAACTCAAAATATCTTAAATATCGTTGTACGGTTTTATGACTGAGTCCCAGTTCTGTTCCCAAGGTCGAAGCATTGAGGAGGGTTGCCGTTCCTAAAGCGAGCCTGTGTTGTAACCGGCCAAAGGCGTCCAAGTCGCGAAAATTCGCTAAGTCACGGACGTCGCGCTCTAAGTACGTGCGCACATAGTTATCCAGCCATAACTGGCGTTCTTGATCCGTTACCTCTTGAGTTAAAGCGGGGTAGCCTCCCCACCGTTGGTAATGGGACCAGGCTTTTTGTTTAGAGGCATATTGAGTGTCAAGGGTTGCATCGGGTAGCCAAGTCAGCGGTTTGCCCGTTAGGGTGCTTTGCCATAAGCTGAGGGGAACAGCCTCTTCCCAGGCGTGAGTTGCCAATTCGGGCAGAGTCAGAGGGTAGACCTCTAAGATCGCACACCTGCCGGCCAAACTTTCTTTGACCTTTTCCAGCAAGAGTAACTGGCTGGAACCCAGCAACACATAACGAACTTCT
>JAJXVP010000400.1 GCA_021782055.1 bacterium
TTTACTTGCACTTAAAAACACTCGTCTCAACTTTCGCAAACGATTACCGGTTGGTTTATTCCTAGTAGCCGCCATGGCGCTTTTGTTTATTGGGAATGCGTTATTTACCAATACCCAAGATGGTTTAAAGAACACCTATGTTCGAAGCTTAACCGGCGACCTCTCGGTTAGCGCCGCCTCGTCCGACGGGTTCACTCTTTTTGGCAGTGAACTCCCCCTCATCGGCGAGTTTTTCAAAATCCCCCTGTTGCCCCGTTACCAAGATCTTTCAACTCTTTTGGCCAAGTCTAACCCTAGTGCCTCAGTCCCCGTCGTCATCGGCGGTGCCCAAGTCACCGTTGGCGGCTTCAAGGGCCTATCTCCCTTCTTCGCCGTCAACCTGGCCGATTATTTTCGCTTTTTCCCTGACCTAAAAATCCTTCAAGGCTCTCCGCCACAGCCTGGTACTCCCGCCTTGTTCCTCAATGTTCAGCTCTACCGCGAAATCACAAAAGTTTTGGGTCATGCCCCGGCTTTGGGCGAAAAATTCATGCTGGCTACCGCGCAAGAAAACTCGTTTACCCTGCGCGAAGTCCCCTTAGCAGGCGTGTATTCGTACCCGGTTTCTGACAAATTATTTGACAGTGTGATCCTGATCGACGCCGACACGGGCCGTCAATTGAATGGTTACTACGTCTCGGACAATTACAAAGCTCCCAAGGCTCAAAGCGACCTTTTAACTGATAATCTGGACGACTTATTCTCGTCCACTTCGGATGTGATTTCGACCAAAAGCTCGGGACTGACCGTACAAGATGTCACCAAAGATATTCAGTCCGATACCCAGGCCCCCAAGGCTGACCCGGGGACCTGGAACTTTGTGCTGATGCGTGTCAAAGCAGGGACAAAAGTCAGTACTGCTGAAAAAGTCTTGCATTCGTCTCTAGCGGCCCAAAAACTAGACGTTCAAGTGCGAGACTGGCGCGACACCGCAGGCGGCAATGCCAAGGTAGTTTGGTTCCTTCAACTTTTATTCAATATCGGACTGGTGTTTATCTCGCTGGTGGCCTGTTTGATCGTCATGAACTCCCTGGCTCTTTCGGTGGCCGAACGAACCCGGGAAATTGGTACCTTGAGGGCACTTGGGGCTCAAAAAGCCAAAGTCGCGTCCTTGATAGGCTACGAAACTTTGATTTTAGTCACAGGCGCCGGCATTGTGGGGGTGGTCCTGGGGGCTTTGGTGCTCGAACTCGTCGCCAAGGCGGGCGGGGTGCATTTGACCAACCCCTTAATCGCTTCGCTGTTTGGTTCCAACCGGTATATTCCCCACGTTGACCCTCTTTTGATGTTAGAACACTTCGGCGTCAGCCTCGTGCTGGGCCTATTTTCCATGATACTTCCCATTCGCAAAGCCCTGTTGATCGTTCCGATCCAGGCCATGGCAAGGGAGTAGTCATGGTATTGTCTTTGGCCTGGCGCAATTTTTTTCGTCAACGACACCGTTATCGGGTCTTGGCGGCGGCCCTCGTCTTGGGGGCTGTGGTGTTTTCTCTTTTGTTTGGTGTGACCGCTTCGCTCAATCAAACTGTCCGCGAAAAGGCTGCTCGGTACTTTTCGGGGGATGTGGTGGTCTTAAGCTGGGAACCTTCGAACGATCACCTTTTGCTAGCGCAAAAACAAATTGTGAACGCCTTTGAACACAGCGGCTTGGATGTCAGAGCTTTGCACCGTCGCAGTGTTTATTATGGGGCAGACGCTCAGCTTTTTTTTAACGGCTCGTCGCTGATACAACGCCGGGTCATTGGCCTAGATTTTCAGGTTGAGCAAAAAGACTTTGACCGGATGGATTTTCTATCAGGGTCCCCGGTGCCTTCCAAAAGCCGCGAAGATGTTTGGGTGTCGGACGATACGGCTAAACGACTCCATGTGAAAACCGGCGACCTGGTCGTACTGATGGTGAAAACTGTCAATGGCTATAGCAATACGCTCAATTTAAAAATTCGGGGCATCTTTGCCGATTCGAGTTTCTTTGGGTTTGCATGCTATATGGACTATAAGATTCTGAACCAGGCCTTGGGCCGACCTGAGGACGGTGTGACCGAAATTGGGGTTACTTTGGGTCCAGGGACGTCACAAGAAGACGCCGCTAAGCGGGTCTGGCATGCCCTTAAAGGTAAGGTTCCCCTCCTGCCTTTAATGAAAACCAAAGATGATATCGATGGTTATACCGGGAAACACCCCCTGACTCAAAAAGAATACGATGTCTTGCCTCTAACCTCTCGGCTGAAGCAGATCAATGACCTGACCAACGGCATTTCTGCTGTTAACCTTTTATTATCTTTGGTGTTTTTGATCGTAGTGACCATTGGGGTGTTCAACACGTATCAGATGATCGTCTTTGAACGTACCCGTGAGATCGGTACGATGCGGGCGATGGGCATGCAACGGCAATCCTTAATTGGGGTGTTCTTGACCGAAAGCGCCTACCTGGGGTTGGTCAGTGCCTTCGTCGGTATGCTGATCGGCGCGGGCATTCTAGCAGGACTTAGCCAAGTGACCTTTCCTGGGAACGCTGTCGTAGATATGTTCTTAGTCAAAGGTCATTTGGTTTGGGCTTGGCCCTGGCAGAATGTCCTTTGGGTTGTTTTAGGCATGCTGGCGACGGGCTTTTTTGGCGCGTTATACCCGGCATGGAAAGGGGCTCATCAAAAGCCTGTGGATGCCT
>JAJXVP010000401.1 GCA_021782055.1 bacterium
GGAGTGAAGCCCCGTAGGCTTTGTCTGAAACGATGGTCTGAAGCACGGGCGAGGTGGTGAGGGTCGCCTTAGCTTCTGTGATTTCTAACTCTGAAGACTCCATCTTAGACTCCTTGCGGCAAGCCTAAAAGGGCCGTGTTAAACTTTGATGAGTTTGGTGCAAATTCGGCAGGCGCGCCCCGTGTTGTTGCCCTGTTTAGGGCATGGCCTGGCCGCGGGCTGTTTCGAAAAGCAGGTACCACTCTTCGCGCGAAAGTGTCAGGTTGACACTCTCGGCGCACGCTGCCAGCCTATCGCCTCTTGTCGTTCCCAAAACCGGGACAATCTGGGCAGGGTGACGCAAAAGCCAAGCCAAAGCCACCGCTTCGGGAGCTACCCCGTGGTCAGCCGCTAACCTGGTGACAAGTTCAGCCGTGGCCCGGTGACGGGGGTCAGAAGCCTGGGTGTTGGTGACGCCGCCGCGAGCCAAGGGGCTCCAAGCCTGGAGCGAAACCCCCTTAAGACCACAGTATTCGAGAAGGCCTTCCCAGCCGTTGGGGTACCTTGCGGGGAACTGGTTGAACGAGATGCCCGCCTCGGCAAAACCGTGGTGCAACAAACTCATCTCTACTTGGTTTGCGACCAGGGGCTGGTTTAAAAAACTTTGCAGGTAAGCGACATGATCACGGCTTTGGTTACTGACGCCAAAGTAACGGACCTTTCCCGAGGAACGGAGGGTTTCGAACGCTTCGGCGATTTCTTCACCCTCGGCAAGGACATCAGGTCGGTGCAAAAGCAGAATATCGAGATGATCGGTATTGAGGCGCTTGAGGCTGGCTTCGGCACTGCGCAGAATATGCTCTTTGCTAAAGTCAAAGCGCTGAGGCGTACCGGGTGGGTCATCCTTCCAGCGAATTCCGCATTTCGTTTGTAGAACCATGCGCTCCCTCAGCGAGGGCGTTTCGTGCAAGATGCGGCCAAAGACCGCTTCGGCCCTGGTACGGGTGTAGATATCTGCATGATCGAAAAAATTGATACCCAACTCAAGGGCGGTGTTGATAAAGCTTCGCGCTTGGTCTTCGTCCTGGCTTGAAAGTTCGTAGTTTGGCTCCCAGCTTCCGCCCAAGCCCATGGCTCCGGCGCACAGGCGCGAAACAGTAAGGTCAGTATTTTTCAGTTGAAGCATTTTCATGAGGGGAGATCCTTCCTTATTTTCTGGCGCGCTTTTGGGCCTTCAACAGGGCGGTTTTGATCATATCATTAACCACAAAGGTAAAAAAGGCCGACAGCAGAACAACGGCGCCGGTGGCCAAGGGCGCTATAGCGGGGAGCCCGGGTATACCCACCGTGAGCAAAACCGCCACAAGGGCCATATCGGCTAGGGTGATCCAGAACAGCTGAGGGCTGGGGCTGGATTCCCAGAAGTGGCCGCGTTCGCGGACCATAAATACGGTGAGCAGGCCAAAATAGAACAGGATGGCAAACGAATACGAGTTGAGAGTCGAGGCTTGCCCTGGGGTACCCGCCGACAAGTGAAAAAAGCTCATTCCCACCCACAAAATTGCTAAGGATTCTAGAACGACCAGACCTCCGATGACTGCCGAGGTACGAACCAGGGCGCTGATATCCCAGGTGTCGGGCTGTGGGGACCACCTAGCCCTGTCGGTCGAGATGGACAGCGTGACAAAGTCGATCATAAACAGGAGTAACACGACATCAAAGGCCGAAACCACAAACTGGTGCGTCAGCAAGAAGGCCGCGACAACAAAGACGACGATCTGAAAGGTTTTTACAACTTTATTGAAGATCCACGTCAGAATGCGCTGGTAGATCATGCGTCCCACTTTGACCAAGTCGACGATGTTGGCCAGGCCATCTCCGGTAAGAACGGCGCTGGCGGCACCCTTGGCGACATCGGTCGCGCTGGCGACCGCAATACCCACTTCTGCCTGCTTGAGCGAGGGGGCGTCATTCAACCCATCGCCCGTCATGCCGACGATGTGACCTTTCTTTTGAAGCGATTCCACGATATTAAATTTGTCTTGAGGATAAATTTCGGCAAAGCCGTCACTGGCATCGGCCACCCGCCCGGCTTCGAGAGGGTCTTTTTCATGAGCTTCTTCAAATACCGCCGAGGTGGTAATGGCATCCGAAAGCCCTACCTGGCGGGCGGTCTCGCGAGCGATGGGAAGGGCGTCGCCGGTGAGCATTTTAACCTTGATACCCAAGTTACGCAGTTCCGTAATCAGCTGTCCCGCGTCGGGTCGAGGGGGGTCGTACAAGGCCACAAGGCCCGCCAAAGTCAGCGTGCCGTTTTGTTTAACCGCCACCGCAAGGGTGCGGTAGCCCTTATCGGCGTACTCGTGCGCTTGTTCGGTTAACGCGGCAAGGTCCGAACCTGTTAGCTCGGCCAGCACATTCACGGCCCCTTTATAAACCGTCAAGCTGTCGCCGTTGTTTTGAACTTCTGCTTCGGTGCGCCGTGTCTTAGGGTCAAACGGGGTAAAGCGTTGTTGTGTCCAAGCCTCGGGCTTAAGACCTTTGACCTGGGCAGCGTGTAAAAAGGCTAAGTCGATAGGGTCATGGTTGGCTTCCTGCGAGGCCAAGGCACCCCAAAGGAGTACCTGAGCTTCAGAATACCCCGCTTGAGGGATCACGCCAGCTACCGTGAGTTCATTTTTGGTGATGGTTCCGGTTTTGCGGTACACAGCGTG
>JAJXVP010000402.1 GCA_021782055.1 bacterium
TTTGAGTTTATCTCGTCCTCTTTGTTTGGATTCTGCCATCGGTAAACAACTTTCCCACCAGCATAAGTCGGCAATAGCTGTAGCCCCGAGCGGTCAATAGCTTTTTTAACGTCATTTCGAGCGCTTGAAACAATAAGCTTGACACCGTTAAGTCGCGCCCGTGTAATCTTTTGCCCTTTTCTTGAAAAAGCTAGTTTCTTAAACTCGTCTACCGTGAATCTTTCCATGCTACCGAAAAAATCAGGTTTGTCGTAATGAAGTAAATAGGCTTTTTTAGCTTCCTTGGCCGAGGAAAAACCAAGCATAACTTTATCCTCGTCGAAACTACGATCATCGGGATTTAATTGGTGTATAACGTAGACAAGTTTTGAACCGCGATCCGGCCCAAGGTATGCGTCAACGTGATCTTTGTCCACACCAACGGTCCCGCGAATGTACCCATAAGGGTAAAGCATCTTAGTATGCCACTCGTGCCCGTCGGCATCCACGCCCGAACGTGTAGAACCAGCCCTGTTTTCAATAGATATATCCATGCCCTGAAACTTTTCACGGCCCTGCAAGGGATAGCCGGACCAAGTTAATGATTTCACCAATAACACCGGCCCCATTTTCACTTCCCCAAAAAAGTTAAGATAGTTTCAATGACAAAAAGGACAACGCCCGTTGCACCAACTGCATAACCCCAAAAAGCACCAGTTTTCGCATTATCGCGTTCTTTTTCAACGTCTAGTATCTGTTTGTTTGCCAGGGCTTGAGTCGCTTTTACCTGCTTTTTTAGAGTCGCGTTCTCTTTTAATGAGGATGTCAAGAATTTGGATGTCGCCTGTAATTCCGTTTGAGATTTTTGTTGCGCTTCCAGAGTCGTTTGTAAGGTTGTCTGAAGTTTCCTTGAGTTCAGTTCCAATTTCTTTACCTTGTCCGAGCGCTGTTGTAATTCCTTGGCCAACTTCTCGGTTTGATTCTGTTGCGATACCAACCGCCCCCTGAGCTTGAGCATCAAGTCGAGCGACGTTTGTTGCGCTATCGGTAACTGCTCCGAAACTATTTTCGAGTCGTTTTGCGCGTGCAACGTCGTCGGCACTAGAAGAGCCAGGATGAAGAATAACAAGAAAAACAAAAACCGTGACAGCGACACCGACAAAAAAAGAAACTGCGTTTTTTTGTAGTTCATTCATTATTTCCCGCCACTTAAATTTTGATTGCCACCAGTAGGCGGCAAAGAGCTTGTTAGAGAAGATGAAACTCCCATTGAAGGAAGGTTGAACCTTGCTTGAACCTGCCCAGTCTCGCTCATCTTGTGCCAGCCCTGGAAGCCCAGCCCAACTGAAATAAGCGTGGGACCTGCAACCAGTAACGCTTGCGGTAACGCCGTTTGACGCTCAAGGTACAAGGCAATCACACCCACAATTATAGCCGTAATAACGCATAAAATGCCAGTACATACGGCCATAAACGCGATCAAACGGCCACTGGATAAATTTCCGTCCTGATCTTGGAAAAAGCCATTCCCTTTTTCAGCCATTAAAACCGCCCCCGATAAACAATGCCCCAGGGCGCCACGTTTCCCTGCACGTCAGTCCGTGAATATGGCACCTTCCACCATTCACCGTTTGCGATATGGTCCGGCCAAGGGTCACAAATAATCAAATTATCGTTTGTCGAATCGTAGTCATAAGCCCCTACAAAATGGCCTGGATTTATGGTAGCAATCTGAACTGAGTACCCTTGTGAGATATAATTTTTAATCGCATCAAAGTCGAGGTTTTCAACATAAACACAATCAACGCCAAAAACTTCACGCATTGCCAGCGGGTAATACTGAGGAATTTCATTGTTTAATGTAGTTTCAGGAACGCTCCGAACATTCTCTAATTCCGCATCATCCCGAGGGTCACAAAAATAAAGCATAAGAAGGTCAGGCTTTCTTGGAAGCCACGACGCGGGAGCCCCAGGGTTTTGCACCGCCTCGTCATCCAAAAACCCGCCTAAAATAGCCATGTTGACCGCTGTGTGGTCCCCACACGTCTCAAGCCAATACCGGCCCTTTGACATGGAAACCGTCACACCCTGATCTGAGCTTAGTTCCTGCTCGTCGTAGAGGTTGTGCTTTTTCAAAAAGTTTTCCCAGGCGCTCCGAGTTTGAACATAAGCCATACTCTTTGCCTGGTCGAATTGTTTTTGCCCAACGATACCGCCCATATTAAATACTCCCCATTGTGATATGTCCGAACTTTTGTCGGTTTTCTTTTATGAAATTTTCAATGTCTGTTAAATAACCCTTAATTCTCGCCCCAAAATAGGTATTCTCAGGGGATTGAGTAGAAGAAAAGCTTTCTGAAAGCCCGTCTATTGAAACACTTGAAGATGAAAAGCCTGCGATCAAGCCATCGCCAATTAAATTGAGAAGCTTAACTGTTGCAAGTTTCCCGATAACATCCCGTAGGTCGTCAGGGACCAGTGAAGCATCTTTGTACCCTGCCGTATAGTCCACCCTGAAAGCTTGCGGGTAAGAAAAATGAGCCCCGAAAGCCAGGGCAATGCCAGCCAATGCCCACACGGTTTGTTGGATTTGGCCCGCGCTATTTGTTTGCGGGTAAAATCTAAGAAGCCCTTTGGGTTTGTCGATCATTGTCCAAGGCATAAGGTCTACCATTTTTTGACCTACGGGTGAAAAGAAGCTCACAGCCT
>JAJXVP010000403.1 GCA_021782055.1 bacterium
ATAGGGTCAACAATTCCGTCTTCTGAGGCGAAGTCAAATTCTCTGAGGTCTGAATTTTGGTTTCGAGATCTTGAAGGATATTTTGAATCATGGCTCTCCCCCTCCTTTAAGTTTCGCCTCAGAATCGCCTGATAGCAAGCTAGAATCTCCTGATAAGCGGGATTTTGTTCGGTAAAGCAGTTCCCCCCTGGCGAAGTCAGGCTTGGCAAGATATAATTTTTCTAGAGGTCAGAAATGGAAGAAAAGCGCGAGCAAACCCGGTATCAAATCCGTCAATTTGTGAAAATTGATTTTAATCGTGAGGAATTTCTCCCGGCCGAAGGTCTCAACATTAGTGCCAACGGATTGCTTTGCCGCGTCCCACGTCCTTTATCCCCCGGTCAACGAATATTTTTGATGCTCAACCTTGGGTCTCCGCGTGAGCCTTTGATTCTTAATGTGGAAGCCATCATCATTTGGACAAGGCCAGACAAAGATGACCCAATTTCGTGGTTGGCTGGTTTAGAGTTCATCGACCTGACCACAAAACAAAAAGAACAAGTTCAGAGTTATTTATCGATGAGCCTGGTGGAATCTGCGGACTGTTCAGGTTCCTGAAGAACCAAGAGCCTGCTGAACCTGCTGTTTTCCCCGTTGAGCGTCTGAATTATTGGGGTCTTGATTCAAGGCCTCGTTGTAGGCTTTTAACGCCGAGGGGTAATCTTTTTCCAAATATCGGGCATAGCCAAGGCGAGCCCACCATGCCGCAATTTGCGGCGCATGGTAAACTGCCGTAGTTAAGGCAATATCCGCGTGGTTATATTCACCCAACTGTAGGTAAATTTCTCCCATAAAATAGTAGGCTCGCTCAATGCGATCACCGGAAGGAGCTAAAACGACATATTGTTCAAAGTTATGCAGAGCATCGATGTTTTTTCCTAAATAGTACTGAGCCTCTGCTTGAGCTTCAATGACACGAAAATCGTAAGGGTTAACTTTTAAGGCTTGAACCGTGTAATCCAGAGCATCTTGGTACTTTTCTTCTTTAAGCAATGCCCAGGTCAACACCACAAACGAATCCATGTTCTGAGGATTTGCTTTCAATTCATTTTGACAAATAGTAACAGCATCTTGAAAGTTGCCGTTGCGGTAGGCCGCCAGGGCATCCGGCGGATCGGCGGCTAAGGGTGTCAGCCCAATAACCAACAATAAAGTCACCAAGACGGCAGGCAAAGACCAACGAGAGTGTTTCACTGCAAACCTCCGGAGGGCATGGTGCAAATCCCATTAAATTTAGCCCCAGCTTCCATGAGGATTTCGGGACAAGTCATGTCCCCTTCTACCACAGCGCTAGAAGCTAGTTCAATACGGCGGCTGGCGATAATGTTGCCGACAACTCGGCCGCGTACATACACGACCCTAGCTTCGACTCGAGCTTCAACAAGGGCCTTTTCGCCAATATAAAGGTCGCCGGTAGCCCGGACATCTCCCCGTAGGGCTCCTTTGATCATGAGGGACTCAGTGAAGCGTAACTCGCCTTCAAAGGAAAAGTTTTCGGCAAGAACCGTATCCAGTTCTCGCTCATCCACGTCCAGGTATTGAGTTTCGGGCATAGAATTATCCTAGCGGCGGTCCGTGGTGCTGTCAAGCGAGCCCGAGAGTCGTTCAAGTATCCGATCTAAGGAGTGTTTAAGATCCTCACGCATTTCTGAGGTATAGGGATTATAAGTCTGAAGGTCGATAAACAGCTGAAAAGGGTCATTACAGGTCTGCTGAACAATATCCAAAAGTTTTTTATAGCCTTGAGTCGCGATGGGGTGATCCGTGAGGTGCATGTCTGAAAGAACTCTGCCAATAAAGTGCGTCACACCTTGAGTATAAGCCGCAGCCTTATCGTGCTCGTCGGGGGTCATGGAAATCACCGAGAGGCCTAGTGCAGAAAAATCCTCTTTCCAAAAGTTAAAAGCGTCCTCCGCCTGACGCAAGTTGTGTAAAACTAAAGGCAGTCCGGCCAGTCCCTGCCGAGCGGAATCAGGACCAAACATGGGGTGCGTGGCAAGCAAAGACACTTCAGGCGGCAAAAGGGTCAGCATTTGCTGAGCGGGAACCACTTTAACTGAACACGTATCGGCGATAACCTGACCAGGACGGACCAGGGGACGCAACTCATTGAGCACGGGTTCCATGGCACTGATCGCACAACATAAATAGATGGTGTCATTTTCCGCCATCAGCTGTTCCAGCGAGACCTGTTTGACCCCCGAAGGCACGGTACGGCCGGGGCTGCGGTTAAAAACCGAAACCTGATGACGCTTAGCTAACAGCGAAGCCCAAAAACTACCAAAACGGCCTAAGCCGTAAACACCCACGTTCATAGCGGCATCCTATCTTGACGTTCGCCCCCTTTCAAGCCCCGTCAGGCTCATGCTACACTGACTTTGAGGAGATTGAAATGACCTTTACCGAACGCATGCGAGCTCAAGCGAAAGCTCTGCAGAAACGTCTGGTTCTGCCCGAAGGGACTGAACCTCGAACCATTCCCGCGGCCAGGAAAATCGTGGACGAGGGATTGGCTCGTGAAGTTGTTCTTTTGGGCCCTGAAGCGGCTATTCGGGCGAAAGCGGCTGAACTTCACGTAAACTTAGAGGGCATTCGGGTTATTGACCCTGCCACCAGCCCTTTACTCGACACCTATGCGGCTGAAT
>JAJXVP010000404.1 GCA_021782055.1 bacterium
TTTCCCTCCTGTTCCCCTTTTTGCTCGTCAGGGAGCTTGGCTAACGGCGTTAGCTGAAACAGAGTATCGACCAGCTTAACCACAGACCCATGGTCACCCGAAGCATGATCGATAAAATGGGACTTCGCGTACGGCGAAATCAACAGAAAGGGAACCCGCGGACCGTCAGTTATCGGCTTTCCATCTCGACCCCAGGCGCGAATAGGGGGTGGAACGTGGTCATAGTCCCCCTCAGAGTCATCCCAGGTGATGATAATCACACAATTTTTCCAGTATGGGCTTCGTGCAATAGCGTTAATCTCATGAGCCAGCAGAGCTTCACTGATCTGTGCGTCAGAATACCCGGGGTGGTCGTCGTCGCCTAGAAAATTCTTTTGAACCGCAGGGGAGGGATCCGCGGGTTTTAGGCCAAAGATGTTACGATACCCGCCCTTGACGTAAAAGACTCCTCGATCGGGGAGTTTTCCACCCTGAACAGCAGAAAAGAAGTCCCCTAACCCCTGAAACGAGTGCGAAAAACTTGGGTTGTTCGCCAAATAGCCAAAGTATTGAGGCCCGTTGTGGTGGGGAATATAGGAGGCATGTACCCCTTGAGCATCGGTGGGGTCTGCCCCAGAATGAAAACTCGGCTCTCGGTCGTAGCCTTCTTCAAACCATGCCCAAGGGATGTTTGCATGGCCCTGCGCCCCCAAATAGGCAATATCCTCATGGATATCGTCCAGGTCGCTGGCTTCTCGGTCGGTTTGGGTCAGGACGGGCGCCTTTGCACCGGCTAAACTCAAGGGCAAGGTGGCATACGTTTGATTGCGCTGAATATGATACCCCGGAAAATCATGGGGATTGGCCGGCTGACCGGATTGCTTGTCCTGAGGTGAACCCCAGTAGGGATCGTTATCATTCAAGACAGGCTCACCCTCACCCGGGTGCAACGCTTCTTGGGTTTGCCCGCTCTGAGCGGCGATAATAGCGAGGTTCCCCGGAGTGGAGGGCCCAACCATCGACTGGAAGATATGGTCAAATAGCACAAAACGATCGGCATAAAGCCACAAAAAGGGGACGGTGTCCCCGTCCATATAGGCCATGGTCAACTCGCCGAATTGTTTTGCCATGAGGGAGGGTGTCTTGCCCTTCATATATTTGTGCTCTTCGGCCAGCGCAAAATGGTCCATGCGCGCTTTGCCCTCTTGGACATCCATCTTTTCGGCTAACAGGGCATGGGAGTGATCAACGTCATCGGTATCGGCCGCATACTCGGCAGGCCCAATACGAAAGGGGTGAATCACCGAAAACTGGCCATCCTGGTTGATAATTTTTTGATAAAACCCCGGTGTTTGTTTTGCCGGTTGTGAAAATAAACCGTCCGCGCCGGGGAAGGTCCCAAAGTACGAATCGAACGACCGATTCTCTTGGTACAGGACAAAGACATACTTAACGTGTTGGCGCAAATTGGTCAGTAACGCTGATTGAGCCAAGGCCGCGGGAGCAAACCAACTTAAAGCTCCGACAAGCGCAAGACTGACGGCCATTAAACGTTTCATTACCACCTCCTAAGGGATCTTTCTTAGTCCCCCTAGGAGGGTAATTATTACTTCATCAAAATAGGATGAGCCTAACGTCAAAAATCGGTTTAAGAGGTTTTCCGCCGCCGTAAAAGCTCGGCCACCACAAAGCCTACGATAAGAAGCCCTAAGGTAGATAAACTGATCAGGGCACCCCAAAAAGTTGCCGGTGACATTGACGGCCCAATGATCAGCTTATGAACTCCTGGCGAAACCGGGAAGCAGATGGTGTTGAAAGCCGTTGGTTCAAAAGCTACCGGTTGCCCATCCAGCAGGACCTTTTCGTAGCTAAAGTAACCAAAGGGAACCGCTGCAAACCCCGCTTTATCGACAGTGAAATCGAGTTCGACACGTTCAGAATCAACGGTGTATTTTTGAACGGTGAGTTTCGCAGGGACTGTACTCCCTGAACCTGAACTTTCTGCGTCTTGAGTCGCGCCCTTCCTCAACACAAATTCGGTTGCCGTACCTGTCGTCAGATCGGGGTTCACCAGGTTAATCAAAGCCGAGACATAGCTGGCCGCCAGCGGTCGTTGGTGAAAGGGGGCACGGTTGTGCGAAACATTATCTTTTTCAAAGGCTTGACGTTGGGCTAACGCTGGCTGAACCGCTTCGGCGTCCTGAAACGAAACAACTCGTGGCGCCCATAAGATGGGTTTGGTTCCCGTCAAGGTTAACCAAGGTCCTCGAGGGTCGGTTTGTACTTGGGGGTTGGGGGCCAAAGGCGGCACATAGTAGGCATATGAGGTGTGAAACGTCACAAATTTTACGCCAAGAAGGTCTAAGCCTTGCAGAGTTGGCTCACTGATCAGCCCCTTTTGCAGATCGGCGACCAAAAGATCGTTCGTTACAGCATATTGGTACAAGGCCTGCTTATTCGCCTCGAGCATGATGGCATTGGGTTGCATGACAGGGAAGCCCACAATCTTGAGCCACGGAGAAACAAAAACGTTGGTATTTTCTTTATTGCCGCCGTGAAGAGAGTTGGCCATAGCCACGCCGTACCGGCTCCCATCAGGTGTCGAAGTTAACCGTGAGTAAAAAGCCTGTTCAAAGCCATTATTTTGGTTGTAGGTGTTGTAGTTGCCAAAAATCATCCCGTCAGCCAAAAAAATCATAAACAA
>JAJXVP010000062.1:0-10319 GCA_021782055.1 bacterium
GTAAGTACCACTGCCCCGTTTCTTCAGAAAGGGTCCAAGCCGAACCGCCAAAATAGGAGTCCCAGTTATTTGGCGGCCCCCCGTGGTTGGACGTGTCAGCATGGCGTCCATCGGCCCAATAGTACCAGTTTCGGTAACGGCTAGAGCGCGAAGCCTTAGCCTCTTGAAACCACGGGTGTTGGCTCGAGGTGTGGTTGACCACAAAATCCATCAACACCCTAAGGTTTTTCTCGTGGGCTTTCGCCAGAAGTTCTTCCAAATCTGCCAGAGTTCCCAAGTCAGGGTCCACCGATCGATAGTCAGAAACATCATAGCCATTGTCTTGATTGGGAGACGCACAGAACGGCGACAACCAGAGAGTGTTAACCCCTAACGAGGCGATAACCTCCAATTTGTCGATTACTCCACGAAGGTCACCAATGCCGTCGCCGTTGCTATCGTAAAAGCTACGGATATACAGCTGGTAAACCACCGCATCGCGGAACCAGTCTGAGCTCTTCATCGGCTTAGACCGGTTTGCCTGCCGCTTTTCCCAGTCGATTGGCTATAGCCCTTCCGACGCCGGTCGCCGAGGGTAGTTGTGCCAAGATCAAACCACAACAGGCTTCGTCCATCTCATGAAAAGAAGCATACAGGTATTTTGCATAACTTTCCCAGTCAGCAAACTTTAACACTTCCCAAGAGCCTGGCAGGTCGTCTGGCAAATGCCCGTCTAAAACTAACAGGCCAATTTTGCGTTCGTCGTTATACCAAGCGGACAAGTCCGAAGAATGAGAGAATAATTGAACTTCAGCTTCGGGTTTATAATGAGTGTATTTGAGTCCAGGCGAGACCGGGCGACCTTCAGAGGGCACCTGATAGGGCAAAGATTCAGGATCAACAGACAACACTTCGGCAATTTGCTCAACCGTGACCGCACCAGGGCGTAAAACCTTGGGAACGCCCCCAGGAAAGGCGACAATGGTCGATTCTAACCCAATCTCTGCGTCATCACCTTGCAAAATCGCCTCGACACGGCCCAACATGGCGCTTTTCGCCATCTCAAAGTTGGTGGGACTAGGAGCCCCCGATACATTTGCCGAAGGGGCAGCTATAGGAACTCCCGCTTCCAAGAGTAGCTTCTGAGCATCAGGATTGCGGGGCCAACGTACAGCGACCGTCGGTAGTCCAGCCGTGACAATGTCAGGGACATTGGAGTTCTTTGGAAGAACTAAGGAAAGGGGGCCAGGCCAGAACGCCTGGGCGAGTTGCCGAGCTTCGGGGGACACCTCTGAGGCAACCTCATCGAGTTGTTCCCAGCTAGCAATGTGAACAATTAAGGGGTTATCGGACGGACGGCCTTTCGCCGTAAAAATTCTTGTGCAAGCCACAGGATTAAACGCACTTGCCCCCAGGCCGTAAACAGTTTCTGTAGGAAACACCACCAGCCCACCACGACGTATTACAGCGGCGGCTTCAGGAATTTGGTCAGAAGGGATTATAAGTGTCTTCATATTTCTCCAAAGCTTCTATGATTGTAAGGATTTTTTGACAAAAGGCAATCCGTGCGCTACGATTTTGCGAGGGGGATGACATTTTGAGCCTTGTTGCGATTCTCAATTCCGACCCAACCGTTCAAGCGCGCTTGGACAGAGCCTTAAGGAAAGACGGCCAACGGCAGTTTCCTCTCTTGAAGGCTGCAGATATTGAGGAAGCTCTTGAAATTCTCAATTTTGATCTTCCTGAAATTGTGGTAATGAACGTGGATGATCCCAATCTTCCTCTCGCTCCGGTCCTTTCGACCCTACGGACAGATTCATGGATGCAGAACTTTGCCTTGATAGCCGTCTACGACTCGTCACAAGGACCAGAATCAAGGGTGTATAAGTTAGCAGCTCCCTTAAACATTCTTGCTGCCTTAAGCACTGACCAAATTTCAGAATACTTGCTCAAATACCTGAAAATTCTTGAAAATAACCATCAATTGATGGTTAAACTTGAGGTTTCTGGTGCTGGTGAAGTCAAAACCACGGGAGTTTTCAACATCAGTAACGACCCGATGACAGTACCGATCTATACCGGGCTGGCGGCCCAGACCTTGGTTCAACGAGGCTTGATTGAACCGTCACGGAAACGGGATCTGCAAATTGCCCTGGCGGAGTTGGTTCAAAATGCGATAGAACACGGACACTGCGGACTCAACGCCAAAGAGAAAGCTGATTTTTTAGCTCAAGGTGGCTCTATAGCCGAACTTATCGAAAAAAAATGTCAAGAAAATCCCGTCCTTGCGGACATGAAGGTAACTTTAGAGTGGGAAATTACCTCGACCAAGTCAAAATTTTATGTTCGTGACCAAGGAAAAGGGTTTGATGTCGAAGCATGGATCAATACCTTAAAGACCCATGGTCCTGGAGCCCTCTCGGGCCGGGGAATTAAACTGGCCCGAAGCCTTGGGGGACAACTCTCGTACAATCGAAGTGGCAATGTCGCGTGTTTAACAGTAAACCACCCTTCGGTGGCCGGTCGCGAGCCTCCAAGAGGCTTTGAAGGCGAAGAGGTAGTCATAGCCCAAAAGGGCGATGTTGTTTTTCAACAAGGAGAACTGAGCGACCACCTCTATTTTATTGTCAGTGGAACCTTTGGCGTGTACCATGACGGGGTTCCCCTCAATCACCTCGGTCCAGCCGATGTCTTTATGGGAGAAATGTCCTTTTTAACCAATAATGTTCGGACAGCGACCGTTTTATGCGAAACAACTGGCCGTTTAATCAAGATTTCTCGTCGATCGTTTGTAAAAACCTTGCGGGAGTTTCCCCATTATGGCTTTTTTTTAGCCAAGCTTATGGCAAAAAAACTTTCTTCGGGTAACGAAGAACGCGCCAGACAAGTTCTTGATGATCTTACCGTTTAAACTTTAGGATAGTTAAGCATGTACCCATTGTTATTTTCGAAGGTTCTCAAAGAAAAGGTATGGGGGGGGCGCGAATTTGAAGAGTTTCTCAAAATCCGCCTTAAACCCGGTGTCAGCTACGGTGAATCCTGGGAGGTATCCGCGCATCCTAGCGGCCCTTCCATAATTACCCAAGGCCCTTGGCAAGGAAAATCCTTACCCGATTTAGTTTCAGAAAGGCCTGACTTGCTAGGAGCTGTCGAACCTCGTTACCAGAAGAAATTTCCGCTCCTTATTAAATACCTCGACATCCACGATCGGTTGTCCGTTCAGGTGCACCCTGAGGATTCCTACGCCCTCGCTCATGAAGGGGAATGGGGAAAATCGGAATGCTGGTATGTTCTGAAAGCCAGCCCCGATGCCAGGCTGATTTTGGGCTTAGCTCCTGGCATCGATCGCGAAACCTTTCGTCAAAAAAGTGAAGCACGTTCCTGGGACGGACTGTTTCAAGAGGTTTCTGTGCAGGAAGGGGATTTCGTTGCCATTCCTCCCGGAACAGTTCATGCGTCTGTTCAAGGGTCCCTGTTAATTTGCGAAGTCCAACAAAATTCTGATACCACTTACCGTATTTATGACTTCGACAGGTTTGACAATGGTGCTTTACGTCCCCTGCACCTGAAACAGGCCCTTGAGGTCATTCGTTTTGATCAAAAACCCCGTCCGCTTCCCCGTCACGCCCGTACAGCAACAAATGTCCGGGGTGCCGCGTGGGAAACGTTGGCCGAGGACCCCCACTATCGCGTTGCTCACCTCGCTTTTGACACAGAATGGGAAGACCCCGCCCTAGACGTCTTTCACATCCACTCGGTCTTGGCGGGGCAGGGAACTGTTCAATCAGCCTTAGGGGAGTGGTCCGTCAGTGCCGGGCAAACCTGGTTGATACCGGCACAGGTTCATACCGTTTGGAAGGGAGCCCTCAAAATGCTTCGTTCTTGGGTTTGAGGCCTTAAAAACGAAACTCAGGGTAGATCAGTCTGACCATTTCTGGCAAGGTTTTTTGGTGGTAGAGAATTCCATACATCACAGCTGATCGTAAAACTTTTTTGACATAGTACCTGGTCTCACTAAAGGGAACAGCCTCAACAAAAATTTCTTCGGGGAGACTGCCTAGAGTTCGCCGCCAGGAGGCGACACGACCATAACCGGCGTTATAGGCCATCAAAGCTAAATAGGCCTTTTTTTCGTCCCTGAGTAAATCTCCCAAATACCGGGCTCCTAAGGTGAGGTTCGTCTCGGGATCTTCTAGGTCCGTGACCTTCAGCCTAAGCTCCCTTGCTACACCTCGTGCGGTCGAGGGCATGAGCTGGCTAAGACCCGTAGCACCAACCCAACTTTTTGCCTTAGGGTCAAAAGAACTTTCTACGCGAATCAAGGCTGTCAGCAAGCTGGCGTCAACATGATTTTTTTTCGCCAAGGTATCCATCAAAGCAGGCCAAGCCCGGGGAAACAAGAGCTCCCAATCCCGCTTTTGCGTGGGATACCCTGGCTTTGCGACGGCGGCATCCATCAACAGGAGCGAGGTTTTATATTCTTTTTTTTCTTGCAATTTTGAAGCTGTCTCACGAACTAGACCCGGAGAAACCTCAGTTGAGGAGGCTCCTAAAACGCGAATCAAAAGCGTCCCGGCTTCACGGGCAAGACCAAAACGAAAAAATCCCTTGACCCATTGGCCGACTGGGGGCTCAGGACCTTCAGGAAGAGGCTTGGTATAGCGTTCATCCAAAGTGGCATCAATATTTGGTCTTGTATCCAAAGGTAGCGCTTGCCCCAGAATAGCCCGAGCCATCAATGATTCATACGAAAAGGGGCTCAAAGTAATGGTTTTCAGTAAGAGATCCCGAATTGTCTCATGAATACCGACCTCGCGAAGGTTTAACATTTCGTGCCGAGCGAGGCTTGCCAAGAGAAAATCAACCGTCGCTTCGTCATCGGGAACCAAATAGGGAGAAAGGTCACGATAGACTCGTGCAAGGAGCCTCCAATCGCGTTGTGACGCAAGTTGTGCCATCCAAGAGGATAAAACATCGGAGTAGTAGGCAGGCTGACGGGTTTTTTTCAGAATTTGTTCAAAATCCCCTAAAACGTCAGTAACCCGTTGAGCCTTTGCCGCAAGGTAATTCCAGGAAGCACGATCCCACTCTTGGCTATTTTGGGCCAAGCTCTGAGCTTTGTGAAAATTTTCCTCTGCTGAACGTCCGTACGACAAGGCCTCATAGAGTTCGCCCTTCGCCATCGCCAGACTATAACCGAGAGCTCCTTTTGCCTCGGGAAGTTTGTCCAAAAGAGTTAATGCTGGTCGCGCCAGGGAGGGGGTTCTAAACAAAGATCCTACTTCTGTGATGAAAATGGGGTTACGCCAAAACGCCGGAAGGTTAGCGTTGTGACTCAGCCACTTCTCAGCTTCTTGAGCCATCTCTTGTCCCGCCATGGATTGCCAAAAGGCCGCCCAATGTCCCTCGGGGCCCAAGAGGGCATACCGTCGAGGATCTTCTTCTAAAAACGAATAGACACGGTAGCTGAGTAGCGCGGCAGGCGTATCAAAAATTAAGGTTTTTAAAGCTTTCGAAGCCTCGTCGGTATAACCAAGACGAACAGCCAACACTGCTTTATACAACAAGTTTTCCCGTTCTTGCGAGCGGGAAAAGGCCTTAGGCGGCCAACTGGTAAGAATTTTCCAGGCTTCACGATCCAACTTCTGCCAATAGAGAGCCGTTACCAGCTCCCGTTGAAGGGACAAGTCTTGGGGAAAGCGTCTTAAGAGCCAACGGGCTGCATCCTCTGCTACGGGCCAATCTTTGCGTTCTCGTGCCGACTTGAGCTCTTCGCGTGCGGCGAGGGTATTCCAAGGGGAGCGTTCTCGCTCACGAGCAATATGCCAAAGTCGTTCCGCCGCTAAAGGACGGTGAATCTTGGCAAGGACAAACCCGGAATAATACCAAGCCCCCGGGCCCAACGAAGAAAGATCGGCACCTACCACCTCATCGTCGCTTAAGGAGGTAAAAAACGAGTAATCACCCGCCTCAAGCTTTTGTCTTACCTCCGTGGGGGGAAGATTCCAAAGACCTGCGCCGCACGATACCAGCGAGAAAACCAAAACAAGAGGCGATAACTTCCAAAGTGTCATGAATATTCTAAAAATCACCAAGTCCAGGTTGTCGAAGATTTGTTAGCGTCAATTGGTCCAAAACGACGTTCTAAATCGCTCGCTTTGTCTCCCGGCCTTAACTGATATTGCTGTGTCGAACTCAACGAATCAGGGACAGTCAAGGGGTCTTGCGCCTTAGGAGCCATCGCTAAAGAAGGTCCCGAAGGCATCAAGAAAGACTCGGGGCGCAGGGCCGGGGGTGAGGCGGGCCGCATAAAGTTCATGAAAAGAAGGCCCAATAAGACAGCAACCAACAGCCCTAGAGTTGTTAAACTCAAAACCAGAGAAACTCGATCCACGGTTGGTGGCGAAGAAGCACGTGGAGCAGGTTGCTCTTTAGATGAAGAAGGCGTCGAAGACACCGACGGAGCAGCAGGCTGTGGTTCAGGTACAAAATTAGGCTCAGCTTCGATTTCGGGTTCCCAGGCGGGCATTTCATCAAAGAACGAGTCTTCTGGCCCCGCCACTGATTCCGTTGGCTCGGTCGCAGATTCTTGGAACGGCGTTGATTTTTTTTCAGGCAGAGAGAAATCAGCATCAAAAGTTGTGTCTTGATCTAAGTCTGACAGTTCAAGCGAAGGTGTATCATCCAAGGACAAATCAGGGAACGCATAGGGGTCTTCCTCTTTGTCTTCGATCGCAGGAAGCTCTACCTCGTCACCCCAGTCCATGGAATCCGGGGACTCCATGGTTGCTTCTGTCTTCTTGAGGGCGGAACCAGGAGAGGGTGATGCCGGTGTGGCCGGAGCATCCCAAGACTCAAGAGAATCAAAGTCTGGCAAATCTAACGTGAGAGATTCGCCCAACGTCAATTCGTCAGCGTTGAAAGAGTCCTCGGGCGGCTCGGTCTTGGCAGGGGCCTTTGTCGCGTCGACATCAAAATCGTCAAGCTCAAAGGTATCTAGGCTGTCGTCATTAAGAATTTCACGATCGGAACGCAGAGGAGCCTCGCCCTCTTGGGTCGGTTCTTCTACGGCCGGCTCCAAAATATCCGGTAACGTCTCAAAGCTTTCTAATTCAGGGATCTCACTACCCTGGTGATAATCTTTTAGATCGACTGAGATCGCCTGCTTGGGAGTTCCCTGGGGCCAGGCGGCGGTTGCCGTAAGACGCCCCTGCTCATCTAGGTCAATAACCAGCTCAATATCGCCGGTTCCTGAGCGCTGAAGGGCCAAAGTTCCCAAATGAAGTCCCGACTCTGTTTCAGAATCAGAGCTACGGATATCAATCCGAACGGACTCCTGGCCAGGACGGGCCGCCGTTAATGTGAGTTTTTTGACACCGACCTGCGATTCTTCCACAATGGGAAAGAAAGAGCCGTCCGCCTGTAAAATCCCGATGGTCGTTGGTTTCACGTACCTTTCCTGACGTCAGATAGAAACAAACTATCCCCGCCCTTTCGGTTTTGTCAATTGACAACCGCCAAGAGGGCTTCGATAATGAAGTTATGCCTGATGCCCTACCCTTGATCCTAGGAATTTTCGCTGTGGTTGTCCTGTTCGGCTTGGTGGTTCTGTTTTCCCTCAAGTCAGGCACTGGTGAGAAAAAATCCTGGAACGCTGCTAAGAAAAAAAACAAATCCGTGCTCTTTAAAGAAGCGACGCGCAAGTTGGCGCAAAACCCCAAAGATACCGAAGCGCTTTTCACGATCGCTGACATTCAGTTTTCCGAAGGCGATTTTGAAAAAGCCTCGAAAACCTACGGACTTTTATCAACCCTCACTTCGACCGCAGAGCTTGATGAATTCACCATCAATCTTCGTTATGGGCTATGCTGTCTCAAACTGGGCCAGAATGAAGAAGCCTACAAAGCACTTTTAGTGGCCAAAGCTCTCAAGGCCGAGGGTTTTGAAGTCAATTACAACCTCGGGTATCTTGAATACCTTCGCCGTAACTATGAAAAAGCCGCTAACGCTCTCAAATTGGCGTTGGCCACTTCGAAAGAACACCCTGGCACCCTTAAGTACCTGGGGCAGAGTCTCTTTAAGTTAAAAGCCTATAAGGAAGCGGCAGTACACCTTAAAAAGGCGTTGGATCTTGAACCGACCGACAAAGAATCCCTGTTTTATTTGGCGCAAACCTATTTTGAGCTAGGCCAGGCCGATAACGCCGTCAAAATCTTTATGCACCTGAGGCCTGACCCCGAAGTGGGGCCCCAGGCGGCGCTCTTTGCAGGAACCGTGCATTTTAACAGTCGCCAATATGAGGCCGCCATCGAGGATCTTGAAATTGGCCTACGACATCAAAAAGTCCCAGAAGATTTGCTTTTAGAAATGCACTACCGCTTAGCGGCCGCCTACGTGCAGGTACAGAACATGGAAGCCGCCCTTAGGCAGTACAAAGATCTCCGTAATATCAACCCCAGTTATAAGGATGTCCCCGAGCAGATCCGGCGCCTCTCTGAGTTTCACTCTAACAAAAACCTTCAAATCTACATGATGGCCCCCACGTCAGAATTTGTAACTTTGTGTCGCAGTTTGACCTATACGTTTTTCCCCAAAGCCGCCGTCAAGATTCAGGATGTGACGGTCAATAAGAATGAAT
Organism: bacterium; assembly: GCA_021782055.1. The sequence goes on from JAJXVP010000062.1 coordinate 8,618, forward strand.
ACGCCGATATTACCTGCGAGGTCAGTACCAGCAAGTGGGAAGATCTCATCTTATTTCGCTTTATTCGGTCGAATGCCCAGGTGGGGGAACTCTTTTTGCGGGACATGCAGGCCCGGCTTAAAGAACTTCGGGCTGGCCGCGGTTTCTGCGTAACCGCAGGAACCTTTACCCAAACGGCTAAGCAGTTTGTCGAGGCCAGGCTCATCGACCTGGTGGAAAAGGACGGCCTTTTAAAGGCGATGTCCAGCCTATAACTCAGCGGACCTGAAAAACCACGGCATGGCGCTCCTCGTCTAAAAACGGAACCTCGAGCTTGAGAATTTGCAGGTGAGCAAGTTGGCTATTGACCTGGTTTACCTCTGCCTCTAAGACTTCGCGACGGCCCTTGTAGGCGACGGTGAAACCCTGCGGCGTTAAAAGCTTCTTTAAAACCTTGAGAAGCGGCGCCTCGAGGGGAGAAAATGCCCTAAACACCGCCACAGGGAACCTCTCTTTCAGCTCCTCAATTTGATAGGGCCACAGCTTGACGTTGGTCAGTTGTAAATGATCGATTGCCTGCTCTAAAAACCGCACCCGCTTTTCTTTACGTTCGGCGAGGGTAACCTGCCATTGCGGAAAGGCCAGAGCCAGCGGAATTCCCGGCAAGCCTGCACCGCTACCCAAGTCAACAAGTCGCCCAGCACCAGGTAGCCCCGACAACAGCCGCCAGGGAGCCAGGCTATCGAGCACGTGCTTCAGAACAAAATCTGACTCTTCGTGAAGCCTGACCAGACCAAAGCGCTCGTTTTCGTCACAAACTAAGGTTTGGTAGGCGATGAGTTTCTCGGCCAAGCCGGGGTGCAGTTCTTCGGTTAGCCCGAGCTTGTCGAGCCCCTGGGTCAACAGCTCTTGGCTCAAGAGTCCCTGACTTATCATGACGAATTCCCCGAGGGGCTGAGAAGTTTCCAGCGAAGAACCAACACTGAGGGTGGTTCAAAACGGCTCGCCGGCTGAGGGGTTGGCCCCTGAGGAGCTTCTCCCTTTACCCACACTTTGACAACATGATTTTGAAACTTGAGCAGTTGTGGCACCAGTGGTCCCGTGAGACGCCAGACTTTGGTACCGGTAGCTAACGAGAGGTAGGTAAACGGTTCATTTCCCCGCACTGACAAAACACCCGTCAAGGTTTGTTGCTCCTGCTCTAGCTGGCCCAAGGCAAAAGCAGAAACAGCCGGGCTCAGTAAGAGCCAAAGAACAGCCGCCCCCCAAAGGTAGGGCTTACCAAGATACCTCTTACCGAAGCCTTTCACGGCAACACCACGGCTTGGAGCTCGACATTAGGGGGCAGTGTCACTTGCAAGTTCACAGAACCAGAAAGGGAAGTCCCCGCTTGGACGGCGTAGTAGTAAAAGGCCAGCGGGGGGAGCGAAGTCACTCCCTTCAGCGACGAGTACACGAGCGGCCCTGGGCTAGACGAAGTAAAGCTATTCGTCGAATCGGAAATCGGGTAGTAGTCGTCAGGGTTCAGGGAACCATAGGTAAAAGTCTGCGTCGCGCCAGGACCGTCTTGAATACTCGCCGGGGTAAAGGCATACGGGGGCGTGGCTGTCGGGGCCGATAGTTCATAGGGGACACCTTGATCGGCATTGGGTCCCAAGAGCATGGTTGCCGCCCATTGTTCTACCAGCTGGGGCATGGTGAGTGCCGATGAACCGGAAAGCCC
>JAJXVP010000062.1:10419-12395 GCA_021782055.1 bacterium
TGTTAAGCTGGTGTTTCCCGAGATACTGGGGTTGGCCAGCATCTGAGAATCCAGCTGAAACATAATCTTTTGGTTCGAATCGGAATAAATCGACTGCTGCAGATTGTCGACGCCGTAAAAATACCCGAGGGTTCCTCCGTCACCTTGCGTGCTGGCGCTAGGATTTAAGGGCAGAATAAAAATATGGATTTCGCCTTGTGGGGTAATCAGGCCCGAGGTTTGGTAATTTGCAAAATTTTTGTCACCTGGGTCAAAGTATTCCTTGCCAAAAATCGAGGTATCATACCCATAAATATCCCCCACACCCGGAGTTCCAGTACTGGTCGTCACGGGTCCAGCCGAGGTCTGGGTCATCAGGGTCCCGTTCAAAAATGCCGCCGCCAGTTTGGCCACCATGGCGGTATTGACCTTAAACGGGTACGGGTCGCCAGACACATAGTCATACCCCTGAGCATTCCCCGAGTCGGGGTGTTGGATATCCCAACTATTGTCAGCCACCCAGACAAACAGCGTACGCTTTAGCGCAGTGGCCTGCACCACTGCACGAAGGGTACAGGTGAAATCTGTTCCAGACGGGTAATTGCCTGCTTCACTGGAGGGGGGGATGTAGGTTTCGGTCGTCTTCCCCACGGTATACCCGGTGGTAGGGGCCGAATCGGCAGCTACTAGGGCCCGTGAGGACTGGGTACGCCAGGACCGAGCCAGGGCCTCGTTGGCCGCGACAATAGCGGGAGGGGCATTGACAGCTCGGGGTAACTGGGGTGGCAACGCTGGAAGTGCCGATGGGGTAACCGCCCGTGCAACCACGGGCTGACTATCCCCAACCACCGAGGGCATCGAAGCGGTGCTAGAACCACTTTCATTGGTAAAGATCAAGTCTAGGTGCTTGGAGGAACTGCCCAAGTTCACCGTCACACTGACATTTTGATTCGTCGTTGAGTTGGCAGAAACCAGCGGTAAAACCGGCGAACTCGTTGAAGAATAGGTTGCGGTTACCGGGGTGGCCTGAACCGTGGGTGTTGGTGTTGGTGTTGGCGTGGGTGTCGCCGAAGTCGGAACCTGGCAGGACGTAAGCCCCGCCAGCACGAGCACGAGGCCCAGCAAACCCAGAACTTTCATGAGTTACCTCCCAACCAGCTCAAGGATCAGCTCCACCTCTCCCAGAGAAAGTTTTGTCGCTTTAGCGATCTCTTCTTTAGCCCAGCCCTGACGAGCCAGCTTGACAACGGTTTGCCGAACTTCGGGGCTTACCCCGCCCTTGTTGGAAGCACCAGAGGCAGGTGTTCCAGAAGCCCGATTTAAGGTCGCCAGGGTTCGCAGCTGGTCTTCGGCCTCTTTGTTGGCTTCTTGCAAGCGCGACTCGGTACGGGCAATCCAATCACGAGCCTCTTCCATCCGGGCTATGCGCCCCTCAACGTCGCGCAACACTTGGTCTAGCTGGTTAAGGCGTTCCAAAGCTCGGTCCACCTCATCCTTGCCTTGGGTCAGGACCTTCATCCGCTTACGAAGTTCCTCAACCTCGGTCGGCATCTGATTGACATCCGTGGCTAAGGTTTTGACCGATTTTTCAATCTTTTCAAGGAGCGAGAAGTTGCGATCCACCCCGTCCGAGGTGCTATCCAGCACATCCCGTCGCCGTTCTAGGCGTTCGTAGCGTGTTTCAACATCCTTTGAGTAGTCTTCGAGCTTGTGAATCTTGAGCTGAATGTCCTGCAACAGATCGGTAGACGAGTTTACCTGGTCTAAGCGGAACTCAATGTTTTGCGACAAGCTGAGGATCTTTTGGAAGTCGGAATCCAAACCGTCGATCCGTTTCTTTTCTGAAATAAAGCGGTTCAACTTTTCAGACGCTTCATCACCCATCTTTTTAATACGGGCGATCTGAGCTTCAACCTCAAATAGGTCCTTACGCTGAACATCGACCTTGGCCAAATCGTTCTGGAGGTCTTCAATGGCCTCTTGCAGTTCTTGCTTGA
>JAJXVP010000063.1 GCA_021782055.1 bacterium
CGACAAGCTCTAAAGAGTCTAAGAACAGGGGCGCTTTTTCAAAGGAAGCTTCTGGGTCCCACGTCGGTTCAACCCAACCGTGCCGCAGACGTTTGAGCTCTGTGAGTAAAAAATCCCTGGCGTACCTTAGCGCCCCCGACATTTTAGATCCGTTTGACAAAGATAAAGTAATCAGAGCCAGCAACGGCTTTCATCATGTGAACCTTGACCTTGGTTGGTTTCATGTTGTAGTCAAACGTGTATTCAAAAAGGGTATCGAGCTTGCCCGATTTTACACCGTCTTGAAACTTTCCAAAGAACTCGGGGCGGTTGGTGCAGGGGGCCACCTCCTTAAAGAAGTTCTTACCCAAAACGGCCTTGGGGTCGCGTCCCGTAATGGCTCCCTCAACCGCGTTGTACTGCAAAATGGTGCCGTTAGCGTCGACTTTGACGGCACCAAAGGCCAGCTTGTCGACGTCGTCGTTACCCATCTTCGACAGCACGTTGGCCAGATCGTTAGACTCAAAGCTTAGGACTTCCATCTTAACCTCCTTGGTTCCTAAATACCTTATTGATGCTTAAGGGCGCGCCGCAAAGTGGGGCGAGCCTAGATCAGCAGAAGGGGGGCCCCACAAGTAACCTTGGGCTAAATCGGCACCCTCGTGGGTTACAAAGGCCAGCTCCTGTGCGGTTTCTACCCCTTCGGCTAAAAGCTTGATGCCATTCTCGCGGGCAATAGTGGCGAGGGCCCGAAAGACCGACTGTTTGACGGGGTCGCGCTCAATTCCACGTATAATCGCGAGGTCGATTTTTATGATGTCAGGTCTAATCTGAACCAGGCGGTTGAGCGAGGAATACCCGCTTCCGACGTCATCAAGGGCGATCTGAAAGCCGTTTTTTCGATAAAAGGTGAGGATTTTTTCCAGGTGATTCCAGTCGTCCACCTCTTCAGTTTCGATCACCTCAAAAACTACCCGCTCGGGAGAAATTCCCAGCTGACGTGCCAGACCTACGGTACTTTCCAGGCAAAAAATCGGGTCATAGATGGCTGTAGGAACAAAGTTGATGAAAAGTTTGGTTTGTGAAGGGAACCCAGCGGCGGTTTTTAAGGCGCTTTGGCGGGCTTGACGGTCTAAGTTGAACAACAACCGGTTTTCTTGGGCGGCTCCGAACAATCGCGAAGGGGGAATCAAAGCGCCCTTCTCATCTTGGCCGCGAATCAGGCACTCATAGCCGAACAGCGTTTGCTGTGGCAAATCCCAAATGGGGTGAAAATGACTTACCAGCCGGTTGTGGGTCAGAATATCGGTTAGAAACCTCGCCTCGGTCAAAGCCTCCCAGCTCGCGAGGGTACGAATTTCGACCTCGGGACTAAGAGCAAAACTCGAACCGGGGGTAAAGAGGAGCATCGTGTCTTGCTTTTCGAGCGGCGTCCAGGCAGAAAATTGTAAAAGTGCCTTTAAAAACTCGGCAAAGGAGTCTACAGGAAAAGCCTGGTCAATCGAATTCACCCCACCGTTAGTCGCCGCCAGCGCTTGTTCAACCTTGGCCTTGAGAAGGGGCCGGGGTGCCTGGAGAAAAACCGTTCCTGGTCCCGAAGGAACCGAGGGGCATAGTTCGCACTGGGAACACGACATATTATGAATAATAAGCGCGATCAAAGCGTTGGGCAAATTTGTTGAGTAAATTGCTCACTTGACGCGAGCCAAAAATATCAATATTTTTTGAATTGATCTTTGGGGCGGGGTGACTGAAAGGCTTGCTTTTGAGAATTCCCCACCGGCGGTACAGCCCGCTACCCGGCTTGCGGAAGCCGGTTGAACCGGTGAAAATCCGGTGCCGACGGTAAAGTCCGGATGGGAAAAGATCACCGGCGTTTCGTCGGCAAAATCCGCGCCGCGCTCGCAGTTGGCAGAGCCGCACAGGGTTCTCCTGTGCCCTTTTCCCGACGGAACCCGCCCCGGGGCTTCCGATGAACTCACAAGAATTATTTCATGAAGCCTGGCGTCTTGCCCGAGAAGTCCCCGCTTCCACCTTGCCGAACCCTCCCGTAGGGGCTGTTTTGGTGAAAGATGGGCGTATTTTAGCCTCGGGCGCGCACCGTGGCCCTGGTCAGCCTCATGCCGAGGTTGTCGCCCTCGAGGAGGCTAGACGCCGGGGGATAGACGTGCGCGGTGCTGTTTTGTACTGCACGCTTGAACCTTGTTGCCATACCAGCCCAGGAAAACGAACCCCTCCCTGCGTTCCTCGTTTAATTAACGAGGGGATTAAAGAGGTTTGGATTGGCTGTGCCGACCCTAACCCGGAAGTGGCCGGACAAGGCGCCGCCCAGTTGTCTCAAGCAGGAATTGCCGTGCACTGGGCACCCGACCAGGCTCCCTATCAAGATTTAATTCGTGAGTTTCGTGTAGGAATTTTGGAGCACCGCACTTGGGTGACGTTGAAATGGGCTCAAACTCTGGATGGTTATGCGGCGGCCCCCGACGGAAGTTCCCAATGGATTACAGGGCTTGAGGCTCGAACCGAGGCCCACCGCCTCCGTGCCCGCTGTCAGGCGGTGTTGGTGGGGGCCGGAACCCTACGCCGCGATAACCCCTCGTTGACGGTCCGCCACGTGGAAGGTCAGCAACCCGCGCGCTTGATTTTGGCCGGACAACAACCTTTACCAGAACACGCCCAGGTGTTTACCGATGAGTGGCGCGACCGAACGTGGGTTTTGGCTCAGCCGGGAACGCCTGCCTGGGATCAAGCGCCAAGGTTGACTCCTGGCCGCCGTTTAGCCGCAGCGACGCCTGCCGATGTCGTGCGCGTACTTTATGAAGTGGGCCTGGGTTCTGTACTGGTCGAAGGGGGGCCACAAATTCTTACAGCCTTTTATTCGCAAGGGGTTTGGGATTCTTTAGCTGTCTTTCAGGCACCCAAGCTGTTGGGGGCCGGTCAAAAAGCCTTGGTTGGCACCGCTGTGTCGATGGCGGACGCCCGTGAGCTTAGAGTGAGGCAATTCTCCCGTTTAGGCTTTGACCTGTTGTGGGAGCTAGAAAGGCAAGGGGAGGGGGACGATGTTCACGGGACTGATTGAAGAAGTGGGGCGTTTGACCGCACGCCGAGCCTTGGCTCAGGGCGTTCGATTACGAATTGCCGCGCCGAGGTTGTCCTCTGGAACAACCGTGGGTGCCTCAATTTCGGTGCAGGGTGCTTGCCAAACCGTGGTAGCCCTCGGCCAGGATTGGTTTGAAGTTGATGCGGTGGGGGCTACCCTCGCAAAAACGACGTTGGGCAACCTGGGGGTGGGGGCTAGCCTCAATTTGGAACGGGCATTACGGGCGGATCAGCGCCTCGATGGTCACCTGGTAGCCGGGCATGTTCAAGGGGTTGGGACGGTAAAACGGTTTAATCCCGTGGGCGACGCGTGGCTTCTTGAGGTAGAGCTGCCCCGGGAGCTACGGCGTTACACCTTAAGCGAAGGCAGTATTGCTTTGGACGGGGTGAGCCTGACCATTGCCGGGGTTACACCCTTGGGGGTAACCGTATCGGTGATCCCCCATACTCGTGTTGAAACGACGTTAAAAAATCTTAAACCGGCGAGCCGGGTTAATGTTGAAACCGATGGGGCTGTCAGAGCTGCCTTTGCGGCTAACGAACCTTCGGGCTTGACCTGGGACGACTTAAATTCTTGGGGGTATTCATGAACAACGCCACCATTCCTGAGGCGCTTGACCAGCTCCGACGGGGCGGCATCATCATCGTCTCGGACGATGACGACCGCGAAAACGAAGGCGACTTTATTTTGTCGGCAGAATTGGCTACGCCGCAGACCATCAACTTTCTTGCCGCCGAGGGGCGGGGCCTCATTTGTGTTGCCCTTCCGCCGGATCGGGCTCGCGCTCTGGATTTGTCGATCCCTCAACGAGCTAACGCCCTGCATGGGACCGGGTTTACCGAGAGTGTCGATTTGGCGGCACTTCCCGGAACGGGAATCTCGGCCTCGGACCGCTGTGAAACGATTCAAGCTCTCGCCTCTCCTTTGACCAAGCCTGATGACTTGGCTCGCCCGGGGCATGTGTTCCCGCTGATCGCCAAGCCTGCTGGGGTTTTGGAGCGTCGGGGCCACACCGAGGCGACGGTCGACCTGTGTCGGTTGGCCGGGTTACAACCCGTCGGTGTCTTGTGCGAGATCATGAACCCCGACGGTACTATGGCCCGCCGACCCGAGCTTGAAAAGGTCGCCCAGCGTTACGGCTTTCCGCTTATTACGGTCGAACAGCTAGCCCAGTATCGGCGGCTTCATGAAGCCCAAGCGCGAGAAACCTCCCAGGCTCTTTTACCGACCAAATGGGGAGACTTTACGTTACATTACTTTGCCACCACCGACGGCGAGGTTTTAGCACTTACCCCCGGGCCCTTGGCCGACGCCCTTCCAAAAGTTAAACCTCTCGTCCGTCTGCATTCGGAATGTTTGACCGGTGAGGCCTTTGGTAGCCTTCGCTGCGACTGTGGTCCGCAGCTGGACAAGGCCTTAGAACGGATCGCTGACGAAAAGCACGGGGCTGTGATTTATCTAAGGCAAGAGGGGCGTGGCATCGGTCTTGAGGCCAAGGTCAAAGCCTACGCCCTTCAAGATCAAGGTTTGGACACCTATGACGCCAACACGGCTCAGGGGCTCCCGGCGGACGCCCGCACCTACGACGCCGCTGCGGCTATCTTGCGGTCCTGGGGCTGGACGAGTATTCGGTTGCTGACCAACAATCCGTTAAAGGTTGAGGCTTTGCGTCGGCATGGCTTAGATGTTGAAGTGGTTCCCATTGCTGTTGGTGCCACAACGACTAATCAAGCGTATTTGCAAACCAAAAAAGAGCGGTTCGGTCACTGGTTGGAACCAGGCACCGCCGTTAAGGAGAAAGCATGAAAGTTTTTGAAGGGAAGTATGAGGGCAAGGGCCGCAAAGTGGCCATCGTTGCCAGTCGTTTTAACGATTTGGTCACAGGGCACCTCGTCGAAGGCGCACAAGATGCCCTCGTGCGGCATGGTGTCGCCGACGATGACCTGACCTTGGTTAAGGTTCCTGGCGCCTTTGAAATTCCGCTCGTTGCGGGAAAGCTGGCGCGAAGCGGGCGCTATGACGCAGTTATTGCTTTGGGGGCTGTCATTCGTGGGTCTACCCCGCACTTTGATTATGTGGCCGCCGAGGTATCGAAAGGGATTGCCCATGAAAGCCTCGCCAGCGGGGTACCCATCGCCTTTGGGGTGCTGACCACCGATACGATTGAACAAGCCTTGGAACGAGCTGGCCTGAAAGCGGGCAATAAAGGTTGGGACGCCGCCATGACCGTTTTAGAACTGATGGATTTACTGCCTCATTTGAGCTAAACTGAAGGCATGAACCCGTCCTATTTTCTGGTTTATGCCAGCACGGCCGTCCGGGATTTTTCAGAAGAGGAGCTCTTAACCCTTCTGGAAGAGGCCCGGAGGTTTAACGCTGACCAGGGTATTACCGGAATTCTCTTGTATTTGCCTCGCACCTTTGTTCAGGTTCTCGAGGGGAGGCAGGAAGTCCTTCAGTCCCTCTATGAAAAAATCACGCGGGATCCTCGGCATAAAAACTGCGAAGTCATCGTCCAAGGGGCCCGTCTTTGCCGAAGGTTTTCGTCCTGGACCATGGCTTTTCGCAATCTGAGCGGCCTGACGCCGCAGGAAGTTCCTGGGTTTTCCGCTGTCTTGGACAAGCCCCTCACCTGGTCGGAGCTTCTTGCGGAACGTGACCCACTCTTGCGACTGGTGTACTCTTTCGCCGTTCCTACCGATGGCTTAGAGGAATTTCCCAAAGCCCTGTAGCCCCTTGGGGGTTGATTCTATTACAATAGCGCAATGGATGCTCATGATCTGACAAAGATTCGCCGTTTGCTCGATATGGTAATACCATTTCGGTTTTTGCCCCCAGAACGGAAAGATCGTTTGGCGAATGAATGGCAAGAGCGCTCTTTGGCCCCTTTTGAAGTAATTTTCTCGGCCGGTGAGACCTCACAGGACGTTTGGCTTTTAGAAGAAGGTCAGGTCGAGTTAACCTATGCTGAGCGTTCCTATATTCGCCCGGCCAACCTGGTACGACCTGGTCACTATTTTGGGGAACGCGCCGCTTTGTTGAAGCAAGTTCGTACTCATGGGGCGCGGGCGGTTGCCGCCAGCAGGGTTTGGTTTCTTTCCGCTGAAAAATTTTTGGCTCTCATTGGTGATTTTCCCGTGTTCGCACAAGCCTTTGGCTCCATTCTTCGCGATAAGCACGGCGTTTTTTTACCGTTAGAAAACTTTTCGCACGAAGTGGCCCGCAGTTTAGATCAAGGCTACTTTCGGATGGATCGTTTAGTCGAAATGTACCGGGATTTGGCCCCCGCGATGCATGTTTACCTCCATGACCCCCACCGCATCGACGTGGACGCCCTGGCTTATGTGGTACGCCGCCTGCCTGAAAACGTCACACGCACTCTGGCGTGGTTTTTTACCGACGACATTCCGGCATTGTACGCCGAGCCCTCCCGCCTCTTTCCAGTCATGACCACGGCGGCTCGTCGCCGTAGTGTCTGGGAAATGCTGCCGGGAAAAAATATGGTTTTGCTCCGAACAGGCCTTTCCGACATCCTCGATTTCCTAACGTGCCTCTGCGTCTTTTCTTTGGAATCCCACAAGATTCGCCGTCGGCTCTATGACCCCGCGCTCTTGTTACGCCTTTCGGCGTGCCGAGGTGCCGAGGCTCAGGGCCTGTGTGACGGCCCGGAGGCGCTTGCTGAGTTTCCTCTCACGGCCGAAGAGCGTACTGGCTTGGTGAACCTCTGGGGTGAAAAAACTCTTAGCCGCTTGTATGAGCTGGTGCTTCATCACGAAGATTGGCAATTGGTCGTAGAAAGACAGGTGAATAACTACAATAGCCGTCGGACAGAAAAATGGACAAACTTGGTGGCCACGGCGGTACGAGAGTTGACAGGGAGTGACCCCTGGGATTTGCCGGCAGAGTGGAAGGTCCATCTGATTTCGAGCAACACTCATTCGGTTGCAAATTGTTTGTCACCCTTTCCCCGCCTTCATCGAGACGAAATCTTGGCTTGGGCCGAAGCCCATCACCTGGTGAACGAACCTTGGGCCGAGGAACAGGACCTGTTGTACGTGCTTGCGGCCGCCTGGGTAAAAGCCGATCCTCAACGCCACCCGACGCGCGCTCAGGAACGGTCGTGGGGGCTTTTGCGGCTAGAGGACGAGGCCTCGACCGGCATTGCCGTTCAGCTGATTGATTCGTCGCGCCTGTCGCCCCTTGTCGACGACAAGTTAGAAAAGGTTTCACCTTGCCAACTGATTGTGAATATAGACTACGCTTTTGGCGTTCAGGCCGAAGAAATCATCCGTAGCCTCATCTCGATCTTTCCGAATCGTGTGTCCAGTATCAATGTGCTCGGAAAAGCAGGCTCGTTGTCAGGGCAGAGGGGAGATTTGTTGATTCCCAATGCCTTTATTCTGCAAGCCGACGACAGCTTTTACCCTTTAAATAACCCGGTCAGCGAAGAACGGCTTCGTCAGTATGCTCCTGCCAGCCGAATCGTTCAGGGCCCACTCCTCACCGTCGAGGGCACCTTGTTACAAAATCGTGCCTTGCTGAATTTTTACCGAAATATCTGGAAGTGCATTGGCCTCGAGATGGAAGGGGTCCACTACGCACGAGCGGTGACCGAGGCGCGGCAGTTGGGTGTCCTGGCCCCCGATAGCCCGGCACGGTACTACTACTACGTCTCGGACGTGCCGCTCGAGGCCGGTCAACAGCTGTCACAGCCCTTGTCACCGTGGGAAGGTGTTCCGCCGCTCTACGCCATTACGCGCGAAGTGCTCAATCAAATTCTTTCTTGACCACAACTTGCGAATTCCGCTAAACTCACGCCCATGGGTTTAAACTGCGGTATTGTTGGGTTGCCAAATGTCGGCAAATCCACGATTTTTTCGGCCTTGACGAGAAGTGAGGCTCTTATTGCCAACTATGCGTTTGCGACGATTGATCCGAACGTCGGTATTGTCGATGTTCCTGACATCCGACTTAAAAAGATTGCCGAATGTATCCCCCCGCAAAAGCTGGTTCCCGCGACGGTCGAAATTGTCGATATTGCGGGCTTGGTAAAAGGCGCCAGTCAGGGAAAAGGGCGGGGTAATCAATTTTTAGCCAATATCCGGGGGGTCGATGCTCTGCTTCATGTCGTCCGCTGTTTTGATAACGCGGATATTGAACACGTCGAAAATCGCGTGAACCCCGTCGAAGACCGTGACATCATTAACCTCGAATTGGCCCTGGCGGACTTAGAATCGGTGACGAAACGTCTGGGGACCGTCGAAAAAAAGGCGCGCGGGCAGGACAAAGATGCCAAGGCCCAGTTGCCCGTTTTAGAAAAGCTTCAAGCCGTACTCAACGATGGCAAGCCGGCTCGTGCCGCAGGGCTAACCGAAGACGAGCAATTTCTTGTTCGCGATTTGTTTTTGATTACGCTAAAACCGATGATTTATGTGGCCAACGTCGACGAAGAAGGCTTAAAACAGCCCCCCGCCTATGTCGACCAACTGGTGGCGGCGGCTAAAGCCGAGGGCTCCGATACTCTGGTGCTGTGTGGAAAGTTAGAAGCAGAGATTGCTGGTCTTGAGTCAGAAGACGATCGAGAAATGTTTTTAGCCGAAGCAGGTTTACAAGAGTCGGGCCTGTCGCGCCTAATTCATGCGGCCTACCGACTCTTGGGGTTGCGAACCTATTTTACCGCCGGTGAAACCGAGGTTAGGGCATGGACTTTTCATGAAGGTGACAAGGCTCCCCAGGCCGCCGGGGTCATCCACAGCGACTTTGAAAAGGGTTTTATCAAAGCGGAAGTTTATCACTACGACGATTTGATGGAGTTACGAACCGAAGTTGAAATCAAAGCACGGGGTCGCTTACGCATCGAGGGAAAAGAGTATGTCGTTAGCGACGGCGACATCATGCATTTTCGTTTTAATACCTAAGATCCTTTTCAATCCTAAAGTCAGTTTGTTTTGGGGCTAAAAAAAACCTCACGGAGGACGAGGGGTGCCTCCGTGAGGTGAGCAAAGGAAGACGATTTGGCTATTCCTTGACGGCCCCGGACGAGATTCCCTCAATGAGAAAGCGCGACAAAATACTAAAGGCGATCAAAATCGGAAAGACCGAGAGAGCAACACCCATGTACATGGCACCAAAGTCCCGGTTGTAAAGAGTCGTGTTTAACTGCTGAATAAGGAGCGGCAAGGTAAATAACGACTTCTTATCCAGAACAATCAGCGGCCCAAGGTAGTTGTTCCACGACCCCAGGAAACCCATGATCGAAACTGTTGCAATGCCTGGCATGGACAACGGCAAAACAATCCGGTTGAAAATCATGAACTCACCGGCTCCGTCAATACGCGCAGCTTCGACCAAGCTGATAGGTAGTGACCCGGTAATGAACTGCCGAATAAAGAATACGGCAAACGGACTGGCTATTGCAGGCAAAATCAGCGGCCAGTAGGTGTCGAGCATGTTGAGCCCGCTGATCAGTTTAAAGTACCCGATCAAACCGACAGTGGGGGGGAGCATAATGACAACCATGATCAGACCCCAGAGGATCTTTTTCAGCTTGAACTTGTACAAAGAAAAGCAGAAGGCTGTCATCGCACTGAAATAGCCAGAAAGTAAGGTTGCTGAAACGGCAATGACGGCAGAGTTCAAGAAGCCTTGAGGAATATTCAAGCCGTTGCCTCGAACATTCTTGTCGACGGCCGAAACTTTTCCAAAAATGAGGTTCATAAAGTTGTCAACAAGGTGAGTGCTGGGAAGGAACGAAACCCCCGAGAAGATTTCATTGTTCGAGCGAGTTGCATTGATGAACATCAAATAAAAGGGGATAGCACAGAGGATTCCCAAAAGGATCATCAATCCGTAGCTAAAAATCGTGATTCCTCTTTTACCAATAAACGACTTGGGCACCGCATAATGCTGGTGGTGGGCAGTGGTATGAGTGGTAGTCTGACTCATTTCATCGTCTCCTCGGCGTTCTCTTTTCCATAAGTGACCCGCAGGTAGGCAAGGGTAAAGACGCCAATTATGGCGAACACAATCCAGGCTACCGCAGAACCGGCACCCAGGTTTTGGTCCCAGGTAAAGGCGCGGGAATACATGTAAACAGACATTGTCATGGCTCCCTGGTCAGGGCCGCCTGTATTGCTAAAGAGAACCCAGGGAAGGTCAAACATGTTCATACCGCCAATCAGAGAGGTGATCATGATGTAGACCATAACCGGGCGGATGATAGGAAGAACGATACCAAAAAAGATTTTTGAGTCTGAGGCGCCGTCCAAAACAGCGGCTTCGAAGTAATCTTTCGGCATCGATTGGATACCCGAGATCAACATAATGGCGGTAAAACCAAACCACATCCAAGTTTGTACGCCAGAAATCACCAGCTGAGCCCAGTAACCGTGACTGAACCAGTTGATGTATTTATTGTGGTCGGAGCCAAAAAAAAGTTGGTTTATTGAGCCAGACTGCCAGTCAAAGAGCGCGTAAACTAAGATGGCGATGGTGGTAACAGTAACAATATTCGGAAAGAAGATGACGGCGCGAAACAGGCCTTTGCCCTTTAAGCGGATTTGATAGTTCGTCATGACAGCCGCTACGAAAAGCGCCAGAGCCATTTGAAGAATGATATTGGGCAACCAGATCGCCCAGGTGTTATAGAAGGTTTTCCAGAAGAGGGGTGAGGCCAGCTCATGTTGGTAGTTCTCAACCCCAATAAAATGGGCAGGGTTAAGGCTAGTCAACGAGTCATTGGTAAAGCTGGTCGTAAAGGTATTGAAAACGGGATAAATGGTAAAAACAGCGAATGCCAGGAAAAACGGCAAAAGCATCAGATAACCGACACGGGGCAAACGTTTCATGACAAGTTCCTTTGTGAAGTCCTGGGGAGGGGGACCGCAAGGTCCCCCTTAAAGCAATAATTAGTAGTTCATATCAGGGTACATTTGCTGAACCCTGGTAGTGATTTCCTTCATAGCGGCATCAACATTGGGGAACTTGTTGTTCAGGTAATCGTCAAGGACAGATCCCACAACTTGGTTGATAACGCGGTCTTCTGAAGAAACTCCAGAAGCGTCAATTTTATTAGCGGTTTCTGCAAAGAATTTGTAGTGGTTCTGATGACCGCCTAGTACGCCGGCCGGGTCACCGTTGTTGAAGTGGTTCATGATGGTTTTTACAACAACTTTGTCAGAACTGAAGTCTCCGGTGCGCAGAGCCAGCTTTTCCATATAGGGTTCGTTCTGGGTCATCATGCTGATAAAGGCCCAGGCCAAATCCTTATTGGGGCTACCCTTATAGATATTCAGCCAAGTGCCGCCCCAGTACCAGTCCAAAGGTGTATGGCAAATGCCCCAGTCACCCAAGGATTCTTTTTGATTACTTAACACAAAGAATAAGCCCCAAGTTGGCCACAGATAGGCAAATACCTTGGCTTTTCCGGGGGGGGTGTTCATTTGATCCATCCAGGGAGCTGACCAGTCAGAAAGTTTCATATCCATGTTGCCATCGCGCAATTGCTTGGCGACTTCAAAATACTTCTTAATGATGGGGTCGAGGTGCCAGTTGTGGTTTGCGTCAAAGTAGGGTTCTTTTTTGTTGGCAAAGAACACCGAACCCAGGTCGCCTGCTTCAGGGAGCAGGTAGTAACCATGCTTCGCGAGCAATTTTCCGGATGCAATGAACTTGGACCACGTGGAGAAGTGCTTACCCACCTCAACAGGGTTATCGGTGCCAAATACTTTCAAGGCAATAGAGCGGCGGAAGAAAAGCCCGCCGGGGGTAGTTTGCCACGTCAAGGCGCGAAGAACGCCTTTCTTGTCACGGCCCATTTCGGCGGCATAGGGGTACTGATTCACAGTACTGGCGTAGTAGGGCGCGGCACCCAAGTCAACGCTCTGACCCAAGTTGACGACTTCTTTGATATACCCAGCTTCCCCAACAAAAATGTCAGGAACGTCTCGTTTGGTCCGCAACAGGGGAATCAGCTTGTTCATGTACTGCTCATTCGGAACAACGCGCAAGTCCACGTGGGCTCCGGTGAGTTTCTCGAAATCAGCTATGACCCCGTTGGTCTTGAACTCATCCGAGAACGTCATGATAGTCAGGGTGCGTCCTTGCGCCCATTGACCGAAACTGAGGGCACTGCCCAGCCACAAACCGACGAGCCCTAAGGTCAGGACACGCTTCGGAAGGTGAAATTTCATAACGACTCCTTATCGTAAGATAACACTATACTTGACTTGTTTTTGCTGATCGTTAATCCGGCTATAGCCTGATATTGAATACGAAATATTTCTGATTTTAATTTGC
>JAJXVP010000064.1 GCA_021782055.1 bacterium
CCGTTCTTTTTGACGGTATTTCTTTACAAATAGAAGAACGCGACCGGTTATGCGTGGTGGGACGTAACGGGGCGGGGAAAACCACCTTTTTGAAGCTTTTAGCGGGACGTATTAACCCCGACCGAGGTGTACTTAGTCGCCGTCAGGGCCTTCGTCTAGCCTTCGTCGAACAAGAAGTTCCCGATTCACAAGGCACAGCCTGGGAAGTTGCCCTCCAAGACAACCCGGTTCCCGAGGGACTTGACGAATGGGAACATCAGCGGCAGGTAGCGGCAAGCTTAACGCGATTTCATGTAGACCCCGAGGCGTCGTTTGCTGAGCTTTCGGGGGGAAGCCGCCGAAGAGTGCTCTTGGCCCGGGCGCTTTCATCCTCTCCAGAGGTTTTACTGCTCGATGAACCAACCAACCACTTAGATATCGAAACGATTCGGCTTTTAGAAGACACTCTGGCAAATGCTCGGTTCGCTGTTGTTTTCGTGACGCATGACCGCGCGTTTGCCCGCCGGTTGGCGACACGAATGGCCGAGCTTGATCGGGGAAAGCTCGCTATCTTTGCCTGCGGCTGGGATGCCTTTCAAGAACGTCGCGAGTCACAATTGCTGGCCGAAGAGCGTCAATGGGCGGACTTTGCCAAAAAGCTGACTCAAGAAGAGGCTTGGCTCAGGCGCGGTGTGAAAGCCCGGCTTTCTCGTGACGAGGGCCGCGTCAAAGATCTACTTAAAAAGCGCGAAATTTGGAAAAACCGCCGTCAACGGTGGGGTAACGTCCAGTTCCGTCTGACGGAAGCTCCGCGCTCGGGAGACTTGGTTTGTGAACTGGTCGATGTCGCGTTTTCTTGGGAGGGAACTGCGCTGCTTCAGGGTGTGAACGTGACCATTGAGCGTGGCGACAGGGTGGGCATAATTGGGCCGAATGGCAGTGGAAAAACGACGTTACTACGACTGATTTTGGGAAGTCTGGAACCTCAGACGGGAACAGTTCGGCGCGGGGCCCAACTTGCGCCGCTGTACTTTGACCAGCTTCGTTCCCAGTTGCGTCTAGACTGTTCGGTCGCCGAGAATGTCGGGGATGGTTATGACACCGTTACGTCAGGAGGCCGTCAGGTTCACGTTCTGGGGTACTTAGAGCGGTTTTTGTTTACACCCGAACGAGCCCGAGTGCCTGTTTCTGTTCTTTCAGGTGGCGAGCGCAACCGGCTTTTATTGGCAAAGCTGTTCACGAAACCCTCCAATTTGCTGGTGTTAGATGAGCCAACCAACGATCTGGACGGAGAAACGCTCGACCTTCTTGAGGCTCTGTTGACTGACTACGAAGGAACAGTGCTCTTGGTTAGTCACGATCGGGAATTTCTCGACCGAGCCGTCACCAGTACCCTAGCGATTAGCGGTCAGCAGGTAATCGAAACACCCGGGGGGTGGTCTGACTGGCTGGCCTTTCAAGAACGCCAAGTGCAAGAAAAAAGCGCCACAGCTTTGCGAGAAGAAAAGTCTGGCCCCCCTCAGCCCGAAAGAAAAACCAGTGACAGGCCCCGAAAGCTTACCTGGAAAGAGCAAAAGGAGCTTGAAACCCTACCAGCGCAGCTTGCTGACTTAGAGGCCCAACAGAAAGCTCTTTACGAGGAGCTGGCCCGCCCCGACCTTTATCAAGACGGTGTTGAGCTGCCACAAGAAAAAAACTCCCGTTTGGCCACAGTTTCAGCCCAGATTGATCTGGCCTGGGCTCGTTGGCAAGAGCTAGAGGCACTCAAGGACTCCCCTTAAACGTGTTTTCTTCCAATTAAAGGAGTTACTCTAAAGGCTGAGGTAGACCCAGAACATACCCTTGGGCGTAATCGACCCCGATATCGCGCACGATATTGAGCACCGCTTCATTGACAACAAATTCGGCAATGGTTTGAATGCCCATCGTTTCACTGATGGTTTTCATTGCTCTTACCATGGCGAGGTTGACCTTGTCGTGGTCTATGGAATGGATAAAGGCGCCATCAATTTTTAAGAAATCGACGGGGAGAGTTTTCAAGTAGGCGAAGGAAGAAAAGCCGCTGCCAAAATCGTCCAACGCTAAAGAACAGCCCAGGGCCTTAAGTTCCCCTAAAAAGCCGGCCGCCGCCGTCAAATTGGCAATGGTCGCGGTTTCAGTAATTTCGAAGCAGAAGTTGGCCGGCGAAACGTTATAACGTTTAAACTCATGCTTGATGAACGACAAAAGATTCCCATCGGCGACGGACTCGCCCGACAAGTTTACACTATACACCGGGGGATCGTCTTCAGCACGTTTGGCGTAGTGGGCAATCGCGTTCCGTACTACCCACCGGTCTATCTGTGTCATAAGGTTGTACCGTTCCGCAGCGGGGATAAAATCGGAGGGCTGAATCAGGGTTCCATCGTTGGCGCGAAGCCGAAGCAGAACCTCAATTTTGGGGTGGTATCCTTTGGCCGGGTCAATGGGGCGGATCTCTTGCCAGTAGAGTACAAAGCGGTTTTCCTCCAAGGCACGGCCCAGCTGGCTAATCAACGTCATTTCGCTTCGTCGCTGTCGAAAGTTCTGATCGCCCAGATCATAGACTTTAATTCGATTGCCGCCTTCTTCTTTCGCCAGGTAGCAGGCATCGTCGGCGGCGGCAAGTAAATGACGGCTATCTCCGTACGTAGGGTTCAATGAGATGAGTCCTAAACTCGCCTTAACCTGGAAACTAGCGGTTTGCCATACAAAATCGTGACCATTAAGTTGGTGCTTTAACATCCAAGCCTTGTCAAAGGCCTCTTGCGCCGAACAGTTTTCAAAAAGCACGGCAAACTCGTCCCCGCCCAAGCGGGCTAAAGCGGTTGTCTGCGAATCCTGGCCCCGCCGCAAAATCTCGGCGACTTGTCGCAACAACTCGTCGCCCGCCAAGTGGCCGCAGGTATCATTGATCAACTTAAATTGATCCAAGTCCAAATAGAGCATGGCACAAGGAATGTTGTTCTGAACTTTTTCTTGCCAGACACGGGTGAGCAGGGCTGTAAACTCGCGCCGGTTGAGTAAGCCCGTCAGGGCGTCGAACTTAGCTTGATGATCGAGTTTTTGCTTCAGCAGGCGAAGGGCCGAGACATCGCGGAGTGCTAACACCTGACCTATGGGCAACTCATCAAACTGTACTTGCGAAATGCGACCTTCGATGGGAATAACCTGCCCCATAGCGGTTTGTAGCAGGGCATTCTGAAACGAATACGAGGTTTCGGGGGAGTTATCCTGCTCGGGAAAGCGTAAGGGGATCAGGCTTTCTTCGTCGAGCAGTGAAAATACCGCTTTGACCGGCTGACCAAGAACACCTTCAGCGGGAAGACCCAAGGCATCAAGAGCCGCAGGGTTGGCAAAATGAATTTTTTGGGTTAAGTCGATTGCGATGATGCCGTCGGCGATGCTGTTTAAAATCGAAGATACCCACCGCTCCTGGTCGCGAAGCTTGGCGTCAAGCCTCGACTTGTACATGGCCATGTCGAGGGTTGACAACAGCTCACGCTCTTTAAACGGCTTAATCAGGTAGCCCAACGGTTGGGCTAGCTTTGCCCGTTCTAGGGTGGCTTCATCGGAATAGGCGGTTAAAAAGATCGAAGGGATTTGCCACTGACGAAAAATGAGTTTGCTGGTTTCAATCCCATCAAGGGGACCCTCTAAGCGAATATCCATCAGGATGAGATCGGGTTTTTCTTCTTCGGCCAGCAAAAGGGCGTCGGCTCCGGTGGCACAGTTCCCCACCACGTCGTAACCGAAGGCCTTCAGACGGCGTTGAAGGTCAAAAGCAATGATCTTTTCATCCTCGACAATCAGGATCCGTTCTTTCAGCTTATGATCTTTGTCCACAGTCAGCTCCCGGAACTTTTCATGACTTGAGTGTAGCCTGAAACGGGCATGCTGACCATACAAGAATTTTCGGAATCGTTTGGTCCTTTTAGACTTTTAAGCCGCGGATGATGACAAAGTTCTTCATAATTTTCAAAAATTGTAAAGAACGATTGTAGCCGTTGATCAGGCCTTGAATAATCTCGCGGTTGTTCTTTCCACCTAAGCCTTTAATGTTATTGACATACAGGGGTTGGGGGTTTTTGTAATCCTGCAAAATTTCAGAAATGCGAAGGCTCAGCGCTGCGACATGATTGACTTCGGCTTCGAGAAGCTCGGAGGCGGCCCGGTTGATTTTCTCGATAATCTGCCCAGGTACCGAGGAACTTTGGGGTTTTTCGAAGTATTTCTCTAGGGCTGTCAGGGTAAATTTGCCTTCGCTTTCAAGAGCTTTGTCAAAGGCGTCGAGCCGTACCATAAGTTTTTCTAACGGGTACAACGAGTTGGCAAACTTAGCCGCATACTCCTTGTCTTGAAAGAAGCCGTTTAGGACAATTTGTTTCACGTGGTCGAGATAGCCTCCAGCCAGAACTGAAACCGCGAAACTTTTTAAAAGCGATAGGGGGTTGACCAGAGTTAAACCTGGGTAACCCGCGTCTTGAAGTCGTTTGTCGGTTTCTTCGGTATAGTTTTCAAGGGGAAGCAAGTGTCCTTGGGGGAACAGGGCGCGAATATCTGCTTCGAGGGACGATTCGGCAAGCTCGCGCAAAACTCGGTCACGGTCTTGGCTAAAGCGTTGACCAAGGGTTTCGAGGTAATCCCGCAGGGGGTCGTTCTTGGGTTTCCAAACTTCGGGAACAAAGTCGGGCTCTTGGCGCAAAATGCGAATTAAAGTCAGCGTTAAATACCCCGAACAGGGACCGCGCAATAAGGTGCGCAGGCGGTCCAAGAGTTTTTCCATTTTGCGGAGATTTTCTTGAGCCTTTTCAGCATTAAGACGTTCTAAAAGGATGAAAAGCCCCCGTTCCATTTGAGGGGTAATTTCGAAATCTCCGAGCAGATAATACAGGTCGAGCAGGTCGGGCAAGAGGTTGTCGCCGTCGACAGGAATAAAGTGGGGCTGTTGTTGGCCTAGAAAGGCTAAGTCATAACCGAACTTTTTAAAGAAGGGCTGAAACGAGTGGGTGACTAAATTCTTGAGCTTTTCGAGGTCGAGAATATCTTGAGCCGCCGCAGAGGTGTCCTGGCGTCGAATATCACTTTCGAGGTTGGCAAACTCTTGATTGACCGAGGCCACCAAATTGCTGGACTTGCCGGCAAAGCGCTCTTTCAAACTGTCATAGCTGAGGGCTAGCCGTCGTTCGGCGATGTCGCCGGCAAGTGAAGACTCAACCAAGTACTGTCGAGACAAGGCTTCGAGGCGTTTGTCGGGGTTAGCTAAAGTTTTGCTAAATAAGTCGTACAGCGGCTTGCTCAACTGATAAAACTGAAGCCAACTTTGTGCCAGTCCGGGTTGGATCATGCCGGTGGCCTTATTCCAAACAGGGGGTTTAACCGACAGCACGGTTTCGTGCAAATCACGTAAAACGCGCCTCAGCCTTAGTGTTTCGGGGTCGCCAGAGAAGAGCTGAAAAAAGAAATCACTTAGACCTTCGAAAAAGCCGGGCATGACCACACTCTAGCCGGTGAGCTGGCCTTTGACAAGGACAAAAGAGGGGCGGCATACTGGGGCCATGACAGCTCCCCCTTCCTCAAAAAAACTCCACGTTGTCCTCTTATATGGGGGCCCAGGCGGCGAACACGATGTTTCGCGTCTCTCGGCTGCCTCAATCTTTCGGCATTTGGACCGTTCTCGCTATGAGGTGACCCCGGTCGGGGTCGATCGGTCGGGGGTGTGGTACCGTCAAGGACCCTGGTTTGCCCAGATTCCCGCAGGGGACGCCCTTCCCATAGAGACTCGCGCCGGCACCAGGTTAGCCGCAGTACCTGGGCAGGGGCTTTTGAGCGAAAGTGCTCCCGGGCTATGGCAAAGCTTTCGGGTGGATGTTGTTTTCAACATCGTCCATGGGATTCAAGGCGAGGATGGTCGCCTACAAGGCTTATTAGAAACGGCAGGTCTGCCGGCGACGGGCGCTCGCGTGACAGGCAGCGCCTTAGGGATGGACAAAGTTTTTGCCAAGCAAGTTTGGGAACAACACGGATTGCCCGTCGTCCCCTACCGCGTCGCCCACCAAAGGTTGGCGCGCAAAGATGCTGGGTACATCAAACGCCTGTTCAACGAAACCGTCGAGCTGTTAGGCTTGCCGCTTTTTGTCAAGCCGGCCAATTCGGGGTCTTCGGTGGGCGTTTCAAAAGCGCACGACTTCGAGAGCTTTGTCCAAGCTCTCGAAGTGGCCTTCGCGGTGGATGAAAAGGTTTTGGTCGAACAAGCGATGAACGTACAAGAGGTTGAGGTGGCTGTTCTTGACTGCCCCGAGCCGACGGCGTTTGGTCCCGGAGAAATCGAGCCCACCCATGAATTTTATGACTACGACGCGAAGTACCTCGACCCCCAAGGCGCTCGGTTGCTCATTCCTGCCCATGTTTCACCGACGCTAGCCGAAAACTTGTTAGCCACCGCCGTAGCGGCCTATCGAGCCCTAGACATTCAGGGGTTCTCGCGGGTGGATTTTTTTGTCGACAAGGTTACCGGACGCGTTTGCCTGAACGAAATTAATACCTTGCCGGGTTTTACCACCATTTCGATGTTTCCCCGTATGGCGATGAGCCAAGGCCTGAGTTATGCCGAGGTGCTTGACTGGATTATTCATGAAGCGTTGAGCCGACCCGTTTACTCTGTGGGCAAGTCGTAGGGTTGGGGGGGGACTGGCAGGTCCAACCGAGCCCAGCCGGCGCTGGTTTTCGGCAAGGCAGCGCTGTTTTTTGGCAAGGGAGTTTTGTTCGTATTTAGGGGGTAAACCGTGACGTTCATCCACGACGGGAGTTGCAAAGGCCCATAGTGGTAGTGCTCGGCCCCCGGCCACGGGCTTTTGACAGCTTTTTGGGCTATGGTCAACAGCCGGTTTTTGCCGGGAGTGCCTTCCCAAAACGGTATCGTTCTGACCTTCCAAGCCCGGCTGACAGCGGTGCCCGCATCGGGCGTCCAGACCCAATCCGCCAAGGGTAACCCGTTAGGTTCGGACCAAGCCAGGGTAAAGCTTCCGTTGCCCAGGGTGGCCGTAAAATAGGACGCTTTGGCCGTGCGGGCGTCTTCGGTCAGCCGACTCCACACTGAAGAAAACGGCTCGCCCTGCAGTTGGGTTTTGTACAAAAGTTCCGCACCTGCCATAAGCAGGCCTGCTTCGGGGTAACCCCCTTGCTGTGCCCAAAGTTGAGCTAGTTGGCGCGGTTCATCGATTAACGCTTGCCAACTGACCGGGGGAACTGCAGTTGATCCGGTGGGAGCTTTGGCGTCCCATGACCAAACCCACACTGTTCTGGCTAACGCAGACCACAAATACAGGCGACCGTTCCCGGCTACGATATGCACATCTTGCGGCAATTCGTGCCCGCTCAGGGTGGTAAAGCGAGACCATAGGGCGGTACCTTCAAGCGAAAAAGCACCGACCCAACCGGGGCCGCAGGCAAAATAGCCTTTTTCATCGGGGAAAGGGACAAGGCTAGTCATCCTCCCCGGAGCCTCGGGAGCGGGAAGGGGGTTCCAGAATTCGTGGCGGCGTGTCCACGGGAGAGCTTGCAGACTGTCGCAGGCCCAAGGTTGACCAGCCGGGGATGCGGTAAAGTTCGAGGGGAAAAACGGTAAAGGTTCCGCTTCATGCCAGGTTCGGTTCCAATTCTTTTTAATAAACAAGCGGCGCCCCGAGGTTGCGGCAAAGCCGTTGATATTCACACTTAGCGAATCTGGGCTAAGAGGCGGGAGGTCGCTCCAAAAGACAGTGCCTTCTCGAGGATACAAAAGCCCGAACTTGGTCGCTGTGAAAAACGCCACTCCTTGACCGACGGGAACGGCATTGGGGGTTCCAGTCAGCATTGCGGGGGCACGATTTTGCAAATCAGGCGTAGGGAGCCAGACCAAGCTTTCAGGACTAAACGAAAGGTCGGCCTTGAGGATCAACCAGCCGCTGGTCAGGGAAACGACTGTCAGTCCTTGGGCGGGAACAACCGCCAGGGGAACCGCCTGTTCATCGGTACGTAAGGTCCAAAAGCTCTGCTTGTCCAATTTGAGCTGACGCTCTTGAAGCGGCGCTGTTTGCGGCCCCGCTTCTGGTCGACCAGAGCTCGCCGGTGAAGGCTCGGCCGAAACGATTGAAGCGGTCAAACAAAACAAGACCGTTCCCAAGACCGTTACCCCAAACGTTGGTCGCTTCATGACCAGCCCCTCTGGGCTAAGGCCGCCAGGGCAACCGCCTCTTCATCGTAAGGGGCACTGCCTTCGGGGCCTACTAAGGTTTGTTCGTGCCCTTTACCTAACAGCAGAACCGTATCGCCGGGACGGGCCAAATCCAGGGCAAAAGCGACGGCTTCGGCTCGTCGTGGGATCTTCCAGTAACCGTGTCCTAGGCTTTTTTGGGTGATACCGGCTTCGATATCGGCGAGAATCTGCTCTGACGGTTCGCCTCGGGGGTCTTCGTCGGTTAAGACGATAAAATCGGCCCACTGATCGGCCAGAGCTCCCTGCTGGGGCCGTTTGACACGATCACGTTCACCCCCTGACCCAAAGACGGTAATCAGACGGCCTTGGCAGGAGCCACGGGCGCTGGGGAGGAGCTTTTCAAACGCGCCCGGCGTATGGGCGTAATCGATTAAAAGCGAAAAGGGCTGGCCTCGGTTTACTTGGCGCATACGGCCTTTGACCGCCGTGAGGCGGGGAATGTAGCTGGCCCAGTCAAGGGGCGTCAGGTCCAAGCCTTCTTGTCGATTGACGGTACCCCAGACCGCTAAGAGGGCGGCCAAGAGGTTTTCGGCATTGAACCGGCCCGGAAACGGGGCCCGCACGGGAAGGGTTTGGCCCCGCCAAGTCAAAAGCAACTCTAAAGAGGCTGGGGTTTCACTCAGCAGTTGTGCTGACAATTCTACGTCTGGGTGCGCTTGTGAGGCCAGAAGCGAATAGAGATAGACTTGGCGGCCTGTACCAGCGCGAACAAACAATTCATGGTGGGGGTCATCGGCATTAACCACGCCAAAAGCTGTTGGCGACCCCCGCTGGGGCAGGGCTTCGAACAGCCGAGATTTATCGCGACGGTAGTTTTCGACAGTTCCGTGAAACTCAAGGTGTTCGGAGGTAACGTTAGTGAAAACCGCACATTCGTAACGAACATCGGCCAGGCGCGAGGTCTTGGGGGAGAGTCCGTGTGACGTCGACTCTAAAACGGCGTAACGTTTGCCGTTTTCAAGCATTTGTCTTAACAGTTGGTGAATTTGAGGCGCTTCGGGGGTGGATTGCCGTAAAGAGTTGTGTTCCACGTCGTCGGCAACCTTCCACTGCACGGTCGAAAAAAAGCCGCTGGGACGGCCCGAGAGCTCCAAAAGCTGGTGGATGTACGAAACTGTTGAGCTTTTTCCGTCGGTGCCGGTGACTCCAATCACGGGAATTTGACGGGAAGGTGAACCATAAAAAGCATCGCTCAGGGGGCTCATGGCGGCGCGGGTGTCAGCGACGATAAGGTAGGCGGTATCGGGGTAGGGCGTTTCGGGCAAGCGGGTGACGACAACCGCTCGACAGCCGCGTGCATGAACGTCTGGTAAAAACCGCTCACCTTCTGTGTGAGTTCCTGGCAGGGCAAAGAATAAGGTGCCAGGCTCTGCCGCTCGGCTATCGAAGATGAACGACTTCAGCCAAGGCTCGGGACCAGAAGCGGCATGGTAGCGCAGAATTGGTGGCAGGCTCGCCAACTGGGATAACGTCAAAAGGGCCATAGCGGCATGGTAGCTTTGTGCGAAAACCCCGTCAATCCTGGCGTAGCTAATGGGGGAACTTCGCGTTTGAGGCGGTTCTCGGTATTTTAGAAGGACAAAAGGAGAATGAGATGGAACTACTTCAACCCATCGTTAAACGACGGGCCGCCCGCGCCTTTAGTGGCCAAGCGGTACCTCGCGAGATTTTAGACAAGTTGGCGAAGGCGGCAGTGCTGGCTCCCTCTTGCGCCAACGCTCAGCCGTGGCGGTTTGTTACCGCTACTGGTTCCGCCTTAGAGGAACTAAAAAAGGCTCTTTCGGACGGCAACTATTGGGGAAAAAAGGCCGGGGCGATTACGGCCGTTGTGACACACCAGGACTGGGATGCCCGTCTTGATCATAGCCGTGATTACGCCTTTTTTGACACGGGGATGGCGGCTATGAACTATCAGCTTCAAGCGATTCACGAGGGGCTTTTGGCCCACGTGATTGCCGGCTTTGACGTTGTTAAGGCCAAAGCCGCATTGGGAATTCCCGAAAACGCTGTTCTTTTGGCTTTGATCTTATTGGGCTACGAAGGGTCGGCCGAGCACTTAAACGAGCGCCATAAGGCTTCGGAAACGGCTGAACGCTCGCGAAAACCACTGGAGGAAGTGTTTGCGTACGATGCTTGGAAGGCCGAGCTTTTGCCTAAGGCAAAGGAATAAAGTCTTTACATAGAAATAACTTATTGTGATTGCCGTCGGAGCTGTAATGTTCCGCGGCGCTTTTAAGACTCCCTACAATTTTTGATTTTTCAGGTTTGACAATACAAACGGCGTAGCAATCTGTCTCAGAATTAATTCTGACTTTTAAAACAGTATTAGTTCTTATTCTCGGTTTAACCGGCCTATGAGAAACTGACAATGATTTCTGCGAAGAGGAATCAAGTCCTGTTAGGACTAAAGATTTTAAAGGAGTTCTTATGAAGAAAATCGCACTTCTTGTTTCTGCCGCGATGCTTCTGACAACAGCTGCCTTTGCTGACGATGGCGGAAAAGCCTCTCTGCAATGGTCGTTGTGGGGTCGCACAGTGTGGGCCCCTATTATGAGCAATAGTGTTGGTGACCCAACAACCACGATGGGTGTTGGTTGGGGCAACGCTACACGAAATACGCTCTTTGTTAAAGGCGATGCTGGGAATATTGGGTTCGACTTGACCCTGGGCTATGACAATGGTTCATTGGCTCAATCTTGGAACGACGGACCCATTGATGTTTGGGCTAAGCCTTTTGATGGTTTAAAAATTTCTACCGGCTACCTAGAAGACTACACTCTGCGCGGTGAAGCCGACTACGGCGACTGGGACTGGATCCGAACCATTGGCGTTGGCGACGATGCCATTTTCCAAGGGGTTGGAACTGTCGAGGGCGGCGCAGCCGGCCCGATTTCGACGGAAGTATCCTATGCTGTTGGGCCACTCTATGTATACTATGATCAAGCTTATACCGAAAATAGTGCAAACTCACTTAGTCCTACTACAACTGCCTTCTACGATTACTTAGAGGCCTTTAAGAATGCGAGCTATGGTCTGGGATATACAATTCCAGGTGTAGGTCAAATTCGAATCCAGAACGTAGGTTATGACCGAGCTAGTTGGGGCTGGGCTGGATATGCGACAAACGGACGTTCTGCACCTTATGGTTTCGGTATGTTCCAGGCAGCCTTTAAGCTCACCGGTATAAAAGACCTTTATGTCGATATTGGTTATTGGGTACCAACTGCTTTCTTGGACAATGCTAATGGTGCTCTTGCAGGTGGCTTTGATTGGCGTATTCCTTTGTTTGCCACATATCAAATGGGCAAGTTGAAGGTTAGCTTCAATGCGGATCTGATGTCGGTAAATAAAGGTGCATGGTATTATGGTAACGCCATGACAAGTTCTGGTTTGACTAATGACGGTTCTAGCCAGATTGGTTGGTTGGCAGGTATTGGCCTCGATTACGCCTTGGGTGGTGGGTTAGGTTTAACTGGCGACTTTAAGATGGATAACCGGTTTGACAGCCTGAATACTTCATTAGGCGCTGGCAACGTTAACGCTCAGGCGACCGCGATGATTGGTATTACTAAGAGTCTGGCAAGTGGTGATATTGGCATGGGTTTCGAGTGGCTTAACGGTGGACCCTTTGCTATGGGCAATAGCAGTGCTTCGACGCAAAATAGCACCAATCCCCAGAATAACTGGGCTATCCCCGTTCGTATCGACTACTGGTTCTAAGGCTACTTTAAGCCCTCGATCAGTTTGATCGTTAGCCCTGCCCGCAATGGCAGGGCTTTTTTTGCCCTCGAGATGCAATGGTCGAGATTTAATCACAATGTCAACAAGATTGTGATTAAATCTTTTCGGGTTTGAGCTTAAATCTCGTCGTGTTATAGATTACATCATCGCGAGATATAAGCACGATCTGGTCGCGTTGTAGACTCAATTTTGTTTGCACCGTAAGCTTAAAAGGACCTCAGTCACCCGCACGATAAGTTTTTTAAGACCTGGTTTTCAGATTCGAAGCACCTTACAGAGTTGCTCCAGGTGGTTTTGCCACCGGCGTTATTTGAAAAATTAGCCTAGGCTACCCTAACCGTTCATGACGGCACTT
>JAJXVP010000405.1 GCA_021782055.1 bacterium
ATTTTGGCCAATATCCTCACCGCTTCGAAGCTACCGTTACTGCAACGGCACTTTCCCTACGATGCCCGAATCCGGTTCCACATCGTGGCCACTTTGGGGTTGGTAGTGGCGTTGACGTACCATGCCTTGTTCAAAATTCTCGGCGGAAAATCAATCGACTTGATTACGTGGACCCTGCTGGGGGTGATTCTACTGTTCTTGCTCACTTCGGTGGTCTGGATCCCTGTTCCCGGTTTTGCCTCGGCACGGCGTTGGTTTAGGTCGATAAAAATCCCGGGGATTACGCATGCCTACGATGGTGGCAAACAGTGGCATCGCTTTCTTGTGCTTTTTTTGACAGCTCTTGTTGGACTGCACGTCGCGGAATCTTCATTTATTCAAGACCCTGCACAAAATGGGGCAATTGTACCTCTACTGGTTGCAGTTTTGTACTTTTTAGCGGCATTTGCTTCACTTGTTTTGATCCGTTTGGGGGCTTTTCGTGTAACCGCTACGTTGGCGGGAGTTGAAGAACAGCAAGGTATCCTGAATCTCAAGTTGGCAACACGACGTCCACTAAAGTATCACAGCGGTCAGTTTTGTTTCGTTCAAGCCAAAGTGGGCGGACGTAAAGAAGAACATCCTTTTTCATTTTTAAGTGTACCAGGTGACTCCCATACCAGTTTTGCCGTTCGTATGGTGGGCGACTTTACACAAGGTCTTTCGAAACTGCCTCCCGGAACACGTCTGCGCTTACGGGGAGGGTTTGGCGGTTTCCATCCTCGTCAAAAAGACAGGGCTTGGTGCCTTATTGGCGGTGGTATCGGTAGCGTTCCCTTTGTCAGCGTCGCCAAAGATTTGGCCCGACAAAATGATCCTAGACCTCTCATCCTTGTCCTTTCCGTCCGCAGCGAAAAAGAGATCCCCGATTTAGAAGAGCTGAAGCGTCTCGAAGCCGATCGGCCTCACTTCAAGCTCAAAATTCTCGTTACTTCACAAACTCCTGTGAGGCTTTCCCGCGAGTATTTGGCTGAGCAAGTGCCGGAACTCGAAAAATACACCTTTGCGGTTTGTGCGTCGCCAGGCGTCCAAAGGGTGGTTTTGACCTCACTCAAAGAGCTAGGGGTGAAACCTTCGCACATCCGTACCGAAAGTTTTGATTTTGCTCCTGGCTTAGGCTGATTGATGAAGGTTGATAAATGAATTCTACGCTGAGCTCAACGAAACGGACCCTCATTTTGCTCAATACGTTGATTTTGACTCTAATGGCGAACATCGACGCCTCGATTGTCAACATTGCTCTCCCCAACATTTCTAAGAGCTTTCACGCGGGCATCAACGATGTTCAATGGGTGGTGAGTTCCTACTTGATTACGATTTCGGCAGTAATCCTGGTGTGGGGGCGGTTGGCCGATTTGCATGGACGTAAACGCTTTTTTGTTGCTGGCTTGGGGATCTTTACGCTAGGCTCGCTGATGTGTGGCATGGCCGACAATTTACCCTTTCTTGTAGCCGCGCGCGTAGTTCAGGCTGTAGGGGCCTCGATGGGAATGGCGCTGGTACAAGCCATCGTAACCTCGATTTACCCCCCCGAAGAACGCGGAAAGGCCTTGGGCTACATCGGTTCAACGGTGGCAATCGGAAGTCTTCTCGGCCCTGGCTTGGGGGGTCTCCTTGTGCACTTCTTTAGCTGGCCAGCCATCTTTTTTGTCAACGTCCCCATCGGCATAGCCGGGGTAATACTGACCTTGGCTGTTATGCCAGAAACACCAGCGCAAAGCGGTGACTTTGACTGGCCTGGCTCATTGCTTTTTATTGTTCTCGTGGTGCTGTTTTTTTCGTGGTTGCTGTTATGGCAAGAAGGCTTAGCTCCTGTCTGGTTGATGCTTGCCGCACCGGTTTTGTCGGTAGTCCTACTGGGGGCCTTTCTTGCCATAGAGCGAAAACGCAAGCATCCTCTCATCGACGAAACTCTGTTTGCCTCAAGGACCTTTTCTTTGGGGGTTACCGCCTCATGGTTTTCGTATGTGGCCATGTTTGGGTATGTCCTTTTTATGCCGTTTTATCTGCAGAACGTTTTAGGTCTTTCGGCCTGGCAAGCGGGGCTTTTGTTGTCGGTGTATCCTTTGGTCTTAGCGGTGGCCGCTCCCCTTTCAGGGAGGTATTCTGATCGGTTCGGTGTTCAACTGTTTACGGTGGGGGGCCTGGCTGTGACGGCGGTGGGCTTAGGCCTTGTGGCGACGTTGGGGCCTGGTTCGCCGTTGGTAGAGGTTGGCCTTTTAATTGGCGTCTTAGGTTTAGGCACGGCGTTATTTCAGTCCCCAAATAATTCGAGTGTTATGGGCGCGGCGCCACGACACCGGTTGGGTATAGCCGGCAGTGTAAACTCTTTCTTTAGAAACTTGGGCATGGTATCAGGGGCCGCGTTTGCTGTCGCGATTTTCTCGGTGACGACGAATACGGGGACCACGGGATTAGCTGGCATTACCGACAAGGGGTTATTCATGTCGGGCTTTCGCGTGGTCCTTTTGGCAATGGGCGGCGCCGCCCTCGCCGGAGCTTTGGTGAGTTTGGTACGCAATAAAAAGCAACTTTCCCGATAGGCAATTCCGTTTTTCCCTTGTAAAGTATGAACGGAAACTTTAAGCGGAAAGGAATTGCCTATGCTTCCCCGTAAACTTCAACTATGGC
>JAJXVP010000406.1 GCA_021782055.1 bacterium
CAATATAATGGTCATATTCCTCGCGAATCTTAGCGATAGCCTGATCAATTTCGAAGGGTTTGAGTCGTCTCATCACGAACATTATCGGGAAATTTGTTTTTTGGGGAAAGGTGTACTAGACTTTTTCGCGCAAGGAGAAAAAGTGCCCATGCGAATCCTCATCGTAGATGACTCGCGCATCATGCGAAACATCGTCAAAAATACTCTGCTTAGCTTAAAATACCCTGCTGATGTTTTTACCGAAGCCGCTGATGGCGAAGAAGCCTTTTCGATTTTAGAAAAGTCTGAAATTACGCTCTTGCTCCTCGACTGGAACATGCCCAACCTCAACGGTCTAGAATTGGTCAAACGCCTTCGGTCTCTCGAAAAGTTCCAAAATTTGCCCATTATCATGGTGACCTCAGAAGCGGCGAAGTACAATATTATCGAAGCCGTAAAAGCGGGCGTCACGGATTACTTAGTCAAACCCGTTAACGAAAAAAGTTTGCAAGAGAAAATCCGCAGTGCCTTGGAAGGGACCACCGTATGAATATTCGTTATATCACCCCATTTATAGACGCAACGCAAAATGCCTTTTTAGAGCTGTTGGGCTCCAAACCCGAGGCCCTGACACCGTTTTTAGTGCGTCGTGAAGAAGTCCTTGATTGGGACATCAGCGGCGTGATCGGCATTGCCGGCGAAGCGCGCGGCGTTGTGGTCTTGAGCTTTCCGCGTGGTCTAGCCCAAGAGGTCACCACCATTCTGACGGGTCAAATGAAGACTTCGGTTGACGACGATGTCATAGACACGGTGGGCGAGTTAGTGAACATTATTGCGGGTAATGCCAAAAAGGGCCTTGAGGAATTTAAGCTGATGATTTCGCTGCCCAGCATTGTGCAAGGGGATAGTCACCAGATTGGCTGGCCCTCGGGGTCGGTTCCCATTGTCGGCATTCCCTTTACAACCCCGCAAGGACATTTCAACCTGTCTGTTGGTCTTGAAAACATCATCACGGTGTGACCCACGTCAACCGCGTGAACCAGTTCGCCTGAAGGAGCGCTTGTGGCATCCCGCTTTCAAAAAGTTCTAACGAACATCCTTCGGAGTGGTATTCAAACCGCTCTGGAGGCCGAAGACGAAATCCGTCTCCTTTTCATCAATTCCATCATCCTGGTGGGGTTCGTCGCCCTAATGGTTTTTGCCCTAAGGGATTTTTTTGCTGGCGACCATGTTTATTCTGTGGTGACAGCGAGCTTAGCTTTCATCGTTGCCTGCTTATTCTTTTTCATCCGTTGGACCAAGTTAGTACAAGCGGGCCTGTGGTTTCTGCCTATCCTGATGGCCGCGTTCTACGGCTACCTGGCAGAGTCGGGGGGTGCAGGCACCTCGGGGGCTCTGTGGAGCTTTTCGTACCCCCTCGTGGCTATCTTTCTTTTGGGGTACCGTCGTGGGGGCCTTTTTACCCTTGGCTACTTGTTTTTTTTGGGTATTGTTCTGTTCATTCCTCACTTAACCCCGGCTTGGGATATGGAACTGGATTTCAAGATTCGGACGATCGGAACCTACGTCGTGATTTCAATCTTCGTTGTTGAGTTTGAATATATTCGGCTTCAAGCCCAGCGCGAAATCGAAAGGGGCCGCAAAGAGTTGGCCAAAACCACCGATGCCTTGCTGGCCGAAAAATCTCAAACAGACGGGATTCTTCACAACATCCGTGAAGGAATCTTTTTGGTCGATGAGAACTTGCGCATTGTGGGCCGTCACTCCGACTCGCTGACCCAAATTTTAGATCTAGAAGAAGAAACCTCCTGGGACTTCAGCACCTATTTTGACGGCAAGCTCCCCGAAAAAGAGGTCCAGTCCCTACGGGATTATCTCATGATGTATTTCAAGTCCCAGGTAAGGCCCGAGCTTTTGCAAAGCATCAACCCCCTTGAAACGATCAAAATTTCCACCCCTCTTGGCAGGCTCAAAACCTTAGCCTTTACCTTTGCGGCAATCAAACTTGAAGGCCAGCGTTTTATTCTCGCTTCTGTGCGCGATGATACGTTGACGGCAGAACTTAACCAAAAACTGCACGAAGAAGAGGACAAAGCCGCCCGCCAGATGCGGCATCTGTTTCAAATCATCCATGTTCGCCCCGAGCTCTTGGTTCAGTTTCTTGAGGACGCCACAGACGAGATTGCCGATATTAACCGCCGTCTTAAAGCTAACAGTCAGCAAGCTCAGGATGACTTAATGGAAGCCTTTTACCAGGGGGTCCACGCCGTCAAAGGGAATGCAGCCCTGATCGGCCTTACCAGTTTTAGCGAACGAGTTCATGAGTTAGAAAACCTGATCAAAGATTGGCGGGGAAGGTCGCCCGATTGGCGCGAGATTTTAACGCTTACTGTCGAACTGTCGAAGATCCAAGCAGAACTTGAGGAAATTCAGACGTTGATCCAGCGCATGAACACGTTTCAAAAAGAAATGGCCAATAATACGGTACCACAAGACCTGGTGGTTCTGACGGTAGAACGAGCCGTTCAAAAGCTTGCGGCCGAAACTGGGGTTCAAGCCACCCTCGACCTGAAGGACTTTGTGACCACCACCCTACCCTCCGGCCACCGAAAGCTTGTCAAAGATATTCTGGTTCAATTTATTCGCAATTCGTTTGTCCATGGCCTCGAACCGG
>JAJXVP010000065.1 GCA_021782055.1 bacterium
AGAAAAGACTTTTTCAAAAGAAGTAGCCGCCTCCTTCCATTGTTTTTTGTCAGTCTGAAATTCACCTTGAATGAAATATGCTTTTAAAAGCGCATAAGAATCCGGGGCTTTGGTCTCTAAATCTTTCAATTCAGAAACAAAAGATTTTTCTAACTGAGCTTTTTTGGTTGCATCAGCCTCATTTTTCCACTGAGAATAATCATCACCAAGTTTTTCAATCTTAGCCCCAAATTCTTTTTTTACACCTTGTGAATAAATTGACCAACCAGCTAAGGCAGTCAGAATAACTACAATGATAACAATACCTGCTAAAATAATTGCACGATATTTTTGTAGAAAATTACTTATGGCAATCCGAACTGCCGTTGTTCCACCTGTACTCTTTTCAGCCATGAATTACTCCTTACTATTCCATGCCAAGTTCTTTAATAAGTTTCGACAAATACGTCCTTTGTATTTTAAGACGATTTGCGGTTCGTGTTTTGTTCCCTTTTTCTTGATCCAGTACTTTAATAATAAAACTTTTTCTAAATTCATTTACTGCGGATTTGAGGTCAGCCTCCTGATTGATTGGGTATGACCTGTCAAACTTTTCAAAATCTTTGACAGAAATTTTTAAGTCTGAGGATGTCACGAGGGCGCGTTCAACAGCATTTTGAAGTTCTCGAATATTACCAGGCCAAGAACGACGTCTCAAGTACTCTAAAGATTCCGACGAAAAAGATGCCCCCCCCTTCCCTAATTGCTGACATTTTTCTTGGAGAAAATGCTCCGCTAATAAAGGAATATCTTCGATACGTTCCCTTAAAGGAGGAAGAGGAATTTGTAAAACATTGAGCCGAAAATACAAATCCTGACGGAACTCACCGTTTTGAAGAACGGTTTGTAAATCACGGTTGGAAGCAGCCAAGATTCGAACATCTAACCGAATTACCTGTGAACTACCTACTCGTTGGAGAGTCTTGGATTGTAGGACTCTCAACAACTTAGCTTGGAGTAACAAAGGTAATTCCGTTATTTCATCTAAAAATAACGTACCGCCTTGGGCTTGTTCAAATTTACCTAGTTTATCAGTTACCGCATCCGTGAACGCACCTTTAACATGTCCAAATAATTCACTTTCGAGTAAACCTTCAGGAATTGCCGCGCAGTTGATTTTTACATAAGGTGCTTTTGACCTTGAACTATGACGTTGAATATAATCCGCCATATATTCTTTGCCAGTGCCAGTTTCCCCTAAAATGAGAACCGGTGAATCTGTTACACTAAATTTTTGTGCTAATTCAAGAAGATTGAGCATACGAGGACTTTCTGTTAAGAAGGCATCAACTTGAGCTTGGTGAGAACGATAGTTTCTCAAAAGGCTAATCTCTGACTGCATATCATGAAACGATTTAGCATTTTGAACGGCTAAGCCAGCTTGATTGGCAAACATTTCTAACCATGTTTGATCATCCTGAGTGAAGTAGCCACCATTTTTCTTATTGATGAGTTCCAGAACACCTAAACATTTTCCCTTAACCCTAAGGGGAACAGCCAAAATACTATGGGTTGGGAAACCAACATGTTTCGAAATTCCCGCAGAAAAGCGTTTATCACTTTCCACATCATTAACGATTAAAGGACAATTATTTTCTGCCACCCAGCCAGCAATCCCTTCCCCCTTTTTTAGGGTAAACGATTGAACTTCTTGACCTTTAGAACCTAGGGCAACAATAAACTCAAGACCATCACCTTCCTGATTCATCATTAAAAGTGAAGAGGCTTCACCATCTGTTAGACGGGAAGCCGACTCTAAAATTTGAGTAAATAATCCATGGAGATCTAAGAAGCTAGAATTCAGCCTTTCATTAATCTCGAGAAAAAGCTCCAATTTTCGCGGATCAATTGCAGACCTAAACATGGAATTGCCATAGGCCTATTTCTTCAGCATATCACCAAGACGAAAACTATCGTGACGATCATCGTCTTGCATATACTTAGAAATCTCTTCTTTTTGTTGCTGTTTTTCATAGTCACGAAGCGAAAGGCTCAGCCTTTGTTTTTCTACATTTACTTCTGTCACAACAGCCTTAACTTGTTTTCCAATCTCCAGAGATTTCATAAAATCTTCTGGATTTTGATCTCGCGGATCACACAGACTTGCTTTACTCACCAAGCCATCGATACCGCCAGGAACACGTAAAAAGACCCCAAAATCCGTTTTACTGACAACTTCCCCTTGAATGACCGATCCTTTCGGATACGTGCGAGACAAATTCAACCATGGATCTTCTTGAACTTGCTTTAGGCCCAGACGAATACGATGAGCGTTCACATCAACTTCTAAAACCTTCACATCAACTTTTTGCCCATCTTTTAATTCCGAGGTGGCATTTCGAATTTTCTTTGTCCAGGACAAGTCGTCAACATGAAGAAAACCATCCACCCCTTCTTCCAGAGTTAAGAAGGCCCCAGCTGGAGTAACTTTTTTCACAGTGAGACTAAGAACTTTCCCGACAGGAAATTTCTTTTCCACCACTTCCCAAGGATTCAAAGTCACTTGTTTCAAACCTAAAGAGACTCGAAGATTTTCCAGGTCGTATTCCAAAATCTTAGATTCAACCACATCCCCAGGTTTCAAAATTTCCTTGGGATGAGAAATTCTTTTCACCCAAGACATTTCAGAAATATGGATCAAACCTTCAATACCTTCAGCAATTTCTACAAAGGCACCAAAGTCAGCCAACTTAGTAACTTTTCCCTTAACAACATCCCCGACTGCAAATTTCTTTTCAAAAGCCACCCAAGGGTTTTCAGACATGTGTTTTAAAGACAAATTAATTTTCTTGGCTTCACTATCCAGCTTCAGGATTTTTAAGGAGATTTTATCACCTTTTTCAACAAAATCCTTGGGACGAGTCACATGACCCCAACTCATATCGTTAACATGTAACAAACCGTCAAAGCCACCCAAATCAACAAAGGCACCAAACGAAGTAAATGACTTAACCTCTCCAGTTACCACATCGCCTTCTTTTTTTTCTTGAAAAAACTTCTCTCGTTTTTCTTCAATTTCTTTCATCAACAAATCACGTCGATTTAAAACAATGTTGGCTTTCTTTTCCCAAACGAGTTTTTCAAGTAAGAAATTTCCCTGAACACCCAAAAGGGATTCAAGAACGTCAATTTTCCCGACATCGGCTTTGGATTGAGGTACAAAACCAGAGTAACCATAGCCTAGATCAACCTCATAGCCGCCCTTAATAACTTTGGTAAATTTTCCTTTTACAGGCTTTTTTTCTGCATATGCAGTTTTTAAGTCTTCTTTAAAAACTAAACCATCAGCTTTTTCTTTGCTGATTTCTATACCGCCATTTTTACTTTCTTTACGAACAAGTATGACGCGAACCTTATCACCAAGCTTGGGAACAGTCGAAAATTCACTCAGCGGCAAAATACCGTCAGATTTATATCCGATCCCCACACTTACGGAATCCGTGGAAACAGAAATCACTGTCCCCTCGACGAGACTGCCTTCTTGCAGGGCCTCGAGATTTTTCAAATATTCTTCTTGAAGTACAGTCTGGTTGTTGTCAGTTTCAGCCATGATCGTCGAGCCGCTCCTAGAACTAGTGAATGATTGTCGAAGGATTTCGTTTACTTTCTCACAAACCTGGGGAATGGTCAAGTCAGAAGTATCTATAACTATACACCCCTCTGTTTTCTTGAGAGGCCCCCACTCTTTGTTCCGATCAATTTGATCACGTTTAACAATACTCTCAAAAACTTCTTGCCATTTTTCTTGCGGTCTTTCATTCCAACGCCGATTCGCACGAACTTCAGGTGAAGCATCCAAAAACAATCGAACTTGAGCTTGGGGAAAGACCACACTGGTCATATCTCGACCTTCCGCCACCAAGGAATTTGTTTTTGTCCACTGACGAAAGTGCTCATTCAAAGTTGCTCGTATGGCTGGAATTTCAGATAAAGGAGCTGCCCATCGATCAATGAGAGGAGTATGAAGTTCAGTAGCTAAAAGACGGTTTTCCCAAGGAACACCCTCTTCATGAAATTTCCAAGGAAATTGTTGAACTAGCGTCACCAAACGTTCTTTTAGTTCTGAAGTTAACAGAGTTTCTTCCTGGATAAGGCCTTGAGTCAGGGCGACATAGACTACTGTCCTATAGTACCGACCGGTATTGAGGTAGTGTAAATTCCATTGTTTAGCGATATACCTCGCAATTGTACTTTTACCGACCCCAGCGGGACCATCAATGGCGACGACCATGATTTTCCTCCTGTTTGAGGCCTCTCAATTCCTGAGCCGTTAACTTCCGAAACTTTCCCGGTTCCAAATTTCTGAGAACAACTGGTCCAAAGCGAAAACGGTGGACACGTTTCACCGTAATAGCTCTGCGTTGAAAAACTTTTCGGATTTCCCGATTTTTTCCTTCTGTTAAGACAAGCCGAACTTGATGACTATTTTGAATTTGAAAAGCTTGGCACTGATATTTTTCGCCATCAATCCAAATCCCAGTTTTGAATTCTTCCATCAAATCTTGAGGAATTTCTTTTTTAGTCTCGACGATATATTCTTTTTCAATGTGACTTGAAGGATGCATTAAACGTCGGGCAAACTCACCATCATTTGTCATCAACAGCAACCCAGAGGTCATGTAGTCCAGCCGGCCCACGGTAAACAAACGTTCTTTCACAAAAGGCTGAATTAAGCTAACAGCTAAGGTTCTATGTTCTTCATCTTGGGTAGAACAAACGACTTTACTAGGCTTATGCAGTACATAATAGACTTGTGATTCTTCGGGAACAATTTTCCGTCCGTCGACTTCAACAATATCAGAGCTCAGAATTCTTTTCCCTGCTTCTATGACAACTTTGCCGTTAACCCGCACTCGACCTGCTTCAATAATGGCGACTACCGCTCTTCGAGAAGCCACTCCAGCGTGGGCTAAATAAACTTGCAGACGCATTTCGTCTGATGTTTCATGGTTCTTTGAGTTCAAATCGATCCCTTTCCGCACCTTCTAAGCGCGGTAAATCCGCAATACTGTTAAGTCGAAATAATTGTAAGAATTTTTTCGTTGTTCCAAACTGAACTGGCCGTCCAACGGTTTCCTTTCGCCCGACTTCCTCAATGACTTCTTTATCTTGAAGTTGTTTGAGCACAGCCGCACAGCTTACCCCTCGAATACTCTCCACTTCAGATTTGGTAATCGGTTGAGCATAAGCGATAATCGATAATGTCTCGAGAGCAGCTTTAGACAACTTATCGTCTGGCTTTTTGCCGTAATGCTCCTTTAAACTTTCGGCGAGTTCCGGTTTGGGCACCAGATAAAAGCCCGTGGAAGTTTGTGCCAATTCAATCCCACTTGTCTGTGACTCATATTTTTCACGAAGGAAATTGAGAGAATCGAGCACAACTTCTTTGTTCAATTGAGATAGCCGAATTAGCTTCTCCACTTCGACTGGTTCCGTTTCCAGAAACAAAATGGCTTCAACTAGGGCAGCTTCAGTTACCATCTCTGCCCCCTAAAGCGCGACGGATTTGAATATCTCCAAACAGCAAACTTTGAAACAAAACTATGGTCTGAGATTTCACCAATTCTAAGATGGCCAAAAAAGCACATACCACTTCTAAGACCGATTGGGAATTCAAAATGAGATCAGTAAAGAGACAAGAGTCTTTTTCGGCCAAAATTTCTCGAACCAAGGTGATTTTCTCATGAATGGAAACTTCTTCCATTAAGTTGAGAACCCGTTCTGAAGACAGACCTTTCATGATCTTAGAAAATGTTTGAAACAAATCCCAAACCTCAATTTTTGCCCAAGCTTCGTCTCCTGGCTCAAAGGGTAAGGCAGGTTGAGGTTTTTTTCGCTCGTAGACCCAGGATAAGGGAGCTTCGTTCTCTGCTAATAATTCGGCCAAGCGCTTAAATTTTTGGTGTTCGAGCAACTTTTCAACCAATTCTCGGCGAGGATCTTCCCAGACTTCCTCGTCCGAGGGCAAAGGCAACAGAGTTCTTGACTTAATATAGAGCAAGTGGGCGGCCATTTGATAAAAATCCGTGACAGTTTCTAAATTGAGCTTTGTCGACAAGGCGAGATACTCTAAAAATTGTTCTGTAATTTGAGAAATGGGAATATCATAAATATTGATTTCGTTTTTCTTGATCAAATACAACAGAAGATCCAAAGGGCCTTGGAAATCTTCTAGAGAAAATTGAACTTCCGATGCAGTCAACTCCGGCATAAGGTGGGAATTTTACCAGGTCTTTTCGGCCATGACAACACCTTGATCACCTAAAGAGGTTAAGGCTAATGACCAGGGGGTTTCATTTCTAGGATCAAGGGATTCCGGTAAAAGTTCTAGCAGTGGGATCAACACAAATGCCCGCTGAGACATTCGGGGATGCGGTAAGGTTAAACGTTCTGACGTGAGAACGAGAGGTCCAAAGAGTAAAAGATCTAAATCGAGGACACGCGGACCTTTGGGTCGTAAGGGGTTTCTGACTCGGCCAGACTGCAATTCCCAAGTTAAAAGTATATCTAAAAGTTCTAAAGGAGTTCCTGACCATTCCCCCAACATGACGGCATTCCAGAAGTCCGCCTGTTCTAAATCATCTTGGGGTTTTGTGCGGTAGAGAGAAGAAAATTGAACCTTATCCAGCTGATTTTCCCAACTCTGACGAACCTGCTTTAAAGCATCTCGTGTCTGAGGTGTGT
The DNA here is from genome assembly GCA_021782055.1 of bacterium. The sequence continues at coordinate 6,724 of JAJXVP010000065.1, forward strand.
TGCCGCCGAGACCGACGGCAACACGCATTAAAATAACTCCGAATCAGCAACAGCCGAAGATTTTGCCGAAGTGGTTGAGCCTTTCGCTGGTTTTACGGGTTCTGGAGCCGTTGAATCCGTGGAGACTGAAGAAGAATTCTCTGGCCGTAAAGTCAGCACAATACCCAACGGTTTCGAACCAGGAATATCTCTTTCTGGGAATATTTTTTTGCGAAGTTGTTGTTCCAGGTTTGTAGCTATGGTCGGATTTTTCATGAGGAATTCCCGCGCGTTTTCACGACCTTGACCAATACGTTCTTCACCGAACGAAAACCAAGAGCCGCTCTTTTGAATGAGATTCCACTTTATGGCAGCATCTAAGAGACTGCCGAAATACGAAATTCCCTGGCCAAAAAGAATTTCCATTTCAGCTTTTTTAAAGGGAGGAGCTACCTTATTTTTTACAACTTTAACTCTAACTAAATTGCCAATCGCTTCATCTTGACCTTTATTGATGGTTTCTACTTTTCTTACATCCAATCGAACCGAGGAATAGAACTTCAGGGCATTGCCCCCCGTAGTCGTTTCAGGGTTTCCAAACATGACACCAATTTTCATTCGAATTTGATTGATAAAAATCAGGACAGTACCAGACTTCGAAATGGTGGCGGTTAATTTTCGAAGAGCTTGACTCATTAAACGAGCCTGTAACCCAACGTGAGCATCTCCCATTTCCCCATCAATTTCTGCTTGGGGGGTAAGAGCGGCTACAGAATCGACAACGATAATGTCAACTCCACCAGAACGAACCAAGGATTCCGCGATTTCAAGAGCTTGTTCACCGGTGTCCGGCTGACTAACCCAAAGTTCGTCAATATTCACACCGAGGTTTTTAGCGTATTGCGGGTCCAAGGCATGTTCCGCATCAATGAAGGCTGCAACACCTCCATTCGCTTGAGATTGGGCTATGGCATGAAGAGCTAAGGTCGTTTTCCCTGAGGATTCTGGTCCAAAGATCTCTATGATGCGCCCCTTGGGGTACCCACCTATGCCCAAAGCCTCATCAAGAATAATGCTACCTGAGGGGATAATTTCCAGACCCTGTAATAATGGATTATCACCCATTTTAATGAGAGCGCCTTTACCAAATTGTTTTTCAATCTGTAGCCGAGCTGCCTCAAGGGCTTTCGCTTTCTCGTCCTGGGCAGCGTCTTTGGGGACTCCACTCGCTTGTTCTTTTTTTGCCGACACAATTATCTCCTTCACAGTGAATACGGTAAGGACCAGTCGGTCACTTCACAAATCCGCAGACTAGTTTACCTTGAAAAGCCCAGACCGGCAAGAAAGCAAAAAGATCGGTGAAGTTTAAACATCAGGGAGTTTTGTAACCGACTTCGTGGACAGAAGTCCCTTCCAAGAGTAAATGATTTTTGGGATCAAGATGAAGCAAACCTAGAACGTCTAAAACCTGCGAGTTATGCAACAAAGCAGGAAATTTCAGCACAACCGGTACAATTCCTTCAATGACCTGTGAAGTTTCATATCCGACTAATAGATCAAATTGAATTTTTGTTTTGCCTTCTCGTAAATTTGCGACCACTCCACGCCAAAGAACAGCACAACCTTCGTAGAGCTCCGGGGCTTTCTTCACGACCTCATAGGAGGCCCCGTCATGGAAGGAACCAAAATCGGGAGCTTTGAGAAAAGGTATCAGCGCACGGGCATGCTCTTTAACTTCCTGGGAAGCATTGGAAAGTAAGAGGCGGTTAATCTCATACCGAGTTTGAGAATCTTGATAGTTCTGAAAACTTTGCTGAGCTTCCTTCCAAATCTTGAGAACTTCTTCTTCGGTGTAGTTAAATTTCTCCAAACCATCATTGTTTGTAGCAGATTGATCTGTTGGCAGACTAAGATTTTCAGGACCAGGGCGTACAGCAACAACATGTACAGTCTGAGAGGCCTGAGCAAAAAAATGATGTCTCATGAGTTGCCAGCCCCCCCACAAACCTAAAGCTACGCCAACGCTCAAACTAAAAAGGATTAAGAAACGTGAAACTCCACTGGGAATTCCTAAACGTACGATTGAAGGAATGAAGCGAATAAACTCAGGAGAGCGAACCCACGTATTCACCCTATCGTTTCGAATCGCTTTTCGTAAACCTTCTAAACTTTTTTGAGCTGAAGAAAAACTCGTTTGCCGTTCTAAGGCCATTAAGTAATTTTCAATAGCCGAAGTTAGATCACCTTGACGAGCTTGACACGAAGCCAAGGCACTTAATACCGCAGGATTTTCCTTTCCATAAATTTGATTTAACCGTTCAAGATAGGTTTTTGCTCCGCTCCAATCATGAACCTTGAGGCACGCGGAAGCTAAAAGGGCATAAAAATCAGGATCATCACGAAAATGTAGAATTTGAGGTTCTAGTAAGGTCAGAGCCTGACTGAAACGTTTTTGCCTGAGAAGTTTCTTGGCACGTTCAATGATGGAGCGTTCTGCCATAATTTAATGAGCCGATAAGAGTTTTTGCTTCTGTTGTTCCAATTGATTTAAAGTAGCCTCAAGAATTTGTTCATCCTGGGGGCTCATTTTTTCAGGATTCTTGCGACGTTCATCGATTTGAGTCAGAAGACTGTCTAATACAGCCAAGGCCTTGCGAACATCCTCGTCGGGTGAAGATCCCGTTTTTGCTGTATCCAACAAGTTTCCTAGTTCACCAGACACCTGTTTGGCATCTTTGAAGGTTCCCGCAGTGACTGAACCCATCACTAATGAAATGTTTCGGGAAGAGCCAGGAAGCAATAATTGAGGATTATACCAAAGTGCCAGGGCAGAATCATGATACGAATAAGGTAGCAAGTTGAAATCACGGCCGTTTTCAGGCGTATAGGTCCACGAAGTATTCGCTAAACGTTGCCAATTGGCTATAACCGTCTGATCAGGTACCGGTAACGAAGGGTCACTGAGCATCACTAAAAGACCAAGATCAGAACGAAGTGGAGAACGGCTTATAAGAAACGAGGGGGGAGTTTGCCATGCCGTTTCTGAATCCAGAGGTTTCCCAGCGGGGTCAAAAAAGGCATCTTTCTTCTCACCCAAATAGGTGTCCAAAATAATCCGAAGACCGACTTCTTGAGATAAGGCATTTTTCTCAAATTGAAAGGACCATTTCACACCATCAACCAAGGGAGAATGCGAAGAAACCACAAACTCCCAGGTTTCAATGAGCTGTATTTGGGGGGAAACCCAAGTAATCTGAACGCCGTTTGGTAAACTTTTCAAATGAGGCTCAAAAGTTTTGTCTTTACCTAAAACAATCGTTTGGTTTCCTATCTTTACGGTAACGATGGTTGTGGTGGGATCTACAGCCCAAAACAGAGGAACATATAAAGGGTGAGCGACATCACTCGTGGAATAAAGTGAAAAATGTCCGCTTTCATCTACGACTAACCGCATCATACCCCGATTCATTTCCCAACCCCAGAGTCCAGCGGCACTCAAGAGTAAGATTAAGGATAGTAGAGGTTTAAGTATATTTTTAAGGCTTTTCATGAACGAGCCTCCAATCCAGAAAAAAGGCTTTAAGGGACAAAGCTTTTTCACGCAAATTATCTAAGGTTTCCAGAGGATCAGAACCTTTACCCTTCAAACGAGCTTTAAGCTCCTCAATTTGCGTCTGCGCTTGTGCTAAATTCTTTTTTAACAGTGCGATGGCCGCGAGAGCCTCACCGCCAGCGCCTTCTAAAAGCTGATTTTGCAAGTCTAAAATTTCTTTCTGATAAGCCTTTTCACGACGCTGATATTCATCAGCAGCATTTAACGTTTCAATATTGGACCAACGTAAAACATCTAAAAGTTTATTTTCTCGAGCCTTCATATCGAGAACTGCCAACCTGTATTTGGCAGCTTCAACTTTATAACTGTAAGGGTAGCCATGAATTAAACGATTATAAAGATTTTCGGCAGCTTCAAACTGACCTAGGGCCGTGGAGGCATCTGCCATCCAAAATAAAGCATTAGGAATTTCACTGGATTGTGGGTCCGTTTTAACCGAGGCAAAAAATTGTGCCAAAGCGGCATTCGGTTGATTCTGAGTTAAAAGCACACGCCCCAACCAATATTGAGCTAAGCTTTGATACGAAGTTGGGGGGGAGTTGTCCAACACGGCTGTAAAAGCGGATGAGGCATCTGCATAATCCAATAAGGCAAAACTTGTTTTGCCTTTGCCTAGTAAGGCTCGGATTTTCTCCAATCCCTGTGAGTTTTCGGAAAGATTTTGAAATACTTTGAGCGCGGTGATAAAATCTCCTGAGTCGTAGGCTCGTTCGGCAGCTGTCAAAGAAGTTTGCCCCCACACGGGAAGCGCCAACCCTACAAAAACCAAAAAAGCCCAGAGTTTCACTTGCGACCTCCTAGGCGTAATAGCCTAACATATTCGTGGGGGTCTTGAGCCGCAAAAAAGGCAGATCCCGTGACTAGAGTATCGGCACCAGCGGCAATGGCCTGAGGTGCCGTCGCAATTTGTATGCCACCATCTACAGAAATTCGATACTTTCCTAGCTGTTCAGCTCTCCATTTTGATAATTTTTGCAACTTTGCTTCACAAAAAGAAAGATATTTCTGACCACCAAACCCGGGATTTACCGTCATGACTAGAACAAGGTCAACAAAGGGAAGCAGTTCTTTTATGCTTTCTACAGGGGTCGAGGGAACTAGGGCAATACCAACTTTGACTCCCAGGTTTTGTAACCGTTCGATTAAACGATGATGATGAATTTCGGCTTCCCAGTGGAACGTCACAGCATTGGCTCCCGCTTTGACAGCCTCTTCTGCCAGAAAAGTGGGGTTTTCAACCATCAAATGGACATCAAAAAATAAGTTTGACCTCGACCTAAGAGATTGTATGAGGGGTGGACCAAAACTTAAATTGGGCACAAATCGTCCATCCATAACATCCCAATGAACCCATTCTGCCCCGCTGGCTTCAATGGAAGCTATGGCTGGGCCTAAAGCCGCAAAATCAGCTGAAAGTACAGAAGGCGCAACAATCAGAGGAAAATTCTTATCCATAACTCTATTCATAACAAAAAAATGAGCATTCAGTCCAGAAAAAAAACTTCAAAACCAGTTGAATTGACTAAAGTTGTGTCTCGGGTATAATCAAAAGAAGCGTCAAATGAAATTCGGTGAGCACGACCACTCTTTAGATGCCTCAGAGCGCTTAGAACAGGCGCTGAAAAGTGTCGTTGCGGCCTTTTCAAAAGGTGATTTTGCCCAAGCCGAAAACGAAGCAGAAAAGGCTCTGAGCATTAGGTATGATGATCCTGAACTCATTTCTGTGCTTAAATATGCTGTTTTTTGGAAAGATCGCGCCATTAGATTGGCAGAATTTCCAGAAGATGAACAAAAAGGGGATTTTCTTTCTAAAGAATTCCAAGGGTTCACCCAGCGTTTTTTACAACGGCTAGAAGTGAGATCTGACTCAGCCCTATTTGCCATTCGGCAATATGTTTTTTCTGAGATGGCTAGGTTTTATACTGAGTGTCTTCGT
>JAJXVP010000407.1 GCA_021782055.1 bacterium
AAGTCTTGATCATCGTTTCCATCGCTTCGCGGGTGTACAACAGTCGATACAGTTCTTCGGCGGCAGAGGGGTAGTGGGTAAAGCCGTTGACAACAAAGCCTTTTGTTCCCACAAAAGGCGTCAGGCGATTACCGTGCCAGGTCGGCATCGGGGCAAAGCCCAACTTGTAGTGACCTTTTTCCATCGCGCCTTTCACGTCCTGCCAGGTACCCACTAAGCTAAAGGGAGCAGTTTGGTTGTTCAACCAGTCATCCCAGTTGTTCAAACCCGTCATCGAAGAACCGGGAATGCGGCGACCATTGGCCAGCACCCACAAGTCAGCCTTCGAGGCTTCTTTAATAAAGTCGAGGCCACCACGGAACGAGGCTTTTTCAAAACCGGGGTCCAAGGGGTTACCATCGCCGTAAATTTCCCAGCCATCAGCGGTCAAACTCGGGTAGGCCGACCAAACCTCGGTCAACGACATCGGGAACACAATGTTCACGTGCTTACCACGGTAGAAAGGCCGATCGCTTTGCCACTTTTTGGCCAAGGCAAAGATCTTTTCCCAGGTATTAAATTCGCGGGGCAAGTTAACGTCATCGGTTCGTACACTGTAGCCAAGTTTTTCGAGCATGGTTTTGTTGTAGGCAAAAACCATCCCGTTGTAGGCCAAGGGAATGTAAACGTACGAGCCAGCGGGGTTGGCATCCTCAAAGAACGGCGGCTGAGTAACGTGTTTTCCTAGCCAAACCAGGTGAGGGTCAAGCGCCAGCAACGACTGAGCGTTGCGGGAAACTTCGCTATCGATCGCCAAAACGACGTCGGCAAAGCTGTCTTGAAGCTGGCTGATCTTGTCAGTAGCTCCGGTGGCATCGGCGTGAATATAGGTGACGGCACCCTGGTGGTTGGGGTGCGCTTTGTTCCACATGGCGACAATAGCTGCGCCCCAGGCGTCCGAATCAACGGCCACGCTGATTTTGGCGCCCGGCTCAATCGCGAAAGAATGGGTGCTGTCAATCCAGACCGGCGCAGACTGGCCAAAAGCGGCTGCCGTTACGATTAATGACACGAAAACGGCGAGAATGATTTTCATGCGCTCTTACTCCTTTGCAAACGTTTGTATATTTGCTAAACCAGTGTAGCTGGATATGACGTTGGCCGTCAAGAAAAACTTCCGGCAAGGAGAAGCTATGAATTTCGCGGCACTTGAGCATCGTAGTCAAAGTCCCTGGTGCTTTTCCCTTAATAACAAGTCGATCGTTGTCCGCTTAAGGACAGCAAAGGGTGATTTTGACCGCGTTGTTTTACGAATTGGCGACCCTTTTGATTGGCTAGCCGGTACGTCACCCGAGGCCCCTCACCACTGGAACGCCCAATTTATTTCGATGAAACTCGTTGGCGTCACCGAGTGGTACGACTGGTGGGAGGCCGAGTGGACCCCGCCTTATCACCGTGCCCGCTACGGTTTTAGACTTTTTCGTGGCGCAAAACGCTGGGATTTTGGTGAGGGAGGGCTTGGTCCTGCGGCTGGTGAAACGGACCCGGCCTGGAATTCCACCTTCCTTTACCCTTACTTACATGACAGTGAGGTTCACCAGCTACCCGAGTGGATTACAGGCAGTTCCTGGTACCAAATTTTTCCTGATCGCTTTTCACGCGAGGGGGCTGAGGGGCCTTGGCCCCAGGGACCTGTCACCAACAAGGAGTTTTACGGGGGCAATCTCGAAGGTATTCTTAAAAAGCTGGACTATTTAGCCGACCTTGGCGTTAAAGGGTTATACCTTACCCCTGTGTTCGAGTCCCCGAGTGTTCATCGCTATGACACCACCGATTACCGGCGTGTCGACCCGCGCTTAGGTACCTCGCAAGATTTACAACGCTTAGTAGAAGAAGCCCACCGACGCGGTCTGAGGATTCTTTTAGATGCCGTGTTCAACCACTGCGGCCGCGATTTTGGTCCTTGGCAGGATGTCTTAGAAAAAGGACAAGACTCTCGCTATGTATCGTGGTTTCATATCGAGGGTTTTCCGCTCTTTTCGCAAGGCCACGATACCGGCAACCGCCGAGACGCTCAGTTTGAAACCTTCTCCTTTACAACACGCATGCCAAAATTTCGCACCACCAACCCAGAGGTCCGAGAATTTCTTTTAGAGACCGCTGTGTTTTGGACCCGGGAGCTTGGAATCGATGGCTGGCGTCTGGATGTCGCCAACGAAGTCGATCACGAGTTTTGGCGCGAGTTCCGTCGTCGTATTCGCGCTGTTAACCCCCAGGCCTACATTGTCGGTGAAATTTGGCTTGATGCCCTCCCCTGGCTTACCGGCGACCAATTTGATGGGGTGATGAACTACCCGGTGGGCTTTCTTATTCGCGATTTTGTCTCTGACGAAGCTCGCACTGCAAAACAAACAGTCGAAAAACTCACAGCCCGTGAAATGGCTTACCCACGTCAAGCCACCGACGCTGGCTTTAACCTGTTAGAATCTCACGACAGTGTGCGTCTGTTGACCTTTTTGAAGGGACGCAAGGATCTAGCCAAACTAGCCTACTTTTTGCTGGCTTTACAGCAAGGCAACCCCTGCTTTTACTATGGCAGTGAGGTCGGGCTCGAAGGCGGTGATGACCCTGATAACAGGCGCTGTATGCCCTGGGATTCTCAGCACCAAGATA
>JAJXVP010000408.1 GCA_021782055.1 bacterium
CTCCCAAAGCAAGCGTCGTAGACCGCTGGACCACAACCCGTATATGGTGGCTATCATAATGAACATGGAAGATCACTGTCAACCCAACCCTCAGACGGCTCAAATCGTCGAGATCCTGTTAGCTACGTATCCTGACACCTCATCGTTTCTTAATTACAGGACTCCTTTTGAGCTTTTGATCGCCGTTATTTTGTCAGCCCAGTGTACCGATGCCAAAGTGAATGAGGTGACCCCAGGGCTCTTCCGCGCCTACCCCACCCCCGAAGCCCTCGCCGCTGCCCCCCTCCCCAGCTTAGAAAAGCTCCTTTACTCCACCGGTTTTTACAAAGCAAAAGCTAGCTATGTCAAAGAAACCTCTCGAATTTTATGTGACCAGTACCAAGGGGAGGTTCCCTTGGGGATGGCAGAGCTAACAGCTCTGCCTGGAGTTGGGCGTAAAACAGCAAATGTGATGCGCGGTCACCTAGCCGGACTACCCGCCGTCATTGTCGACACGCACTTCAAACGGGTTGTCCGACGGTTGGGTTTGACTGACGAGCACGAGCCCGAAAAAATCGAGCGAGCCGTCCAGACCCTTATCCCCGAAGACAAACAATTTCGCTTTTCGATGGCAGCAAACCGTCATGGCCGCGAGCTCTGCACCGCTCGTAACCCCCTATGTCCAGAATGCCCGGTGGCTCGTCAGTGCCCTTCCAGGAGTTAAACTCGTCAAAGCAATAAGCCGTTTGGCGCTGTCTCTTTAGGTGGAGACACCTATGAAAACCTTCTGCCTTCTTTTTTTGACCGGTCTAACCGTGTTTTTAGCCCAACCCTTTGCCGACAGCTTGAAGCCCCCCACTCTCACCCTTGTCAATCAAACAGGGATTACCTTCACCGTCCTTCTCGCCGCCCCCGGTGGCACCGAAGACTGGGGAGAAAATCTCTTGCTTCAAGAATGGCATGATGGGGAGCAGATAACGCTGAGCCTTCCCAACGCTCCTTATTGGAGTTTTCAAGGCGAAGGAACTTACCCTTCGGGGGATGCTGTAGATTTAGACTTCCTCTGTCCGGCACAAAAAGCCACCGAAACTGGTGTTGTCTTTTACCGCTTAGGGCGAGGAGAAGTTGAGCTTCTTGACAGTGCCAGCCCCCACCTCTAAGCTGAAGTTCATGCGTCTCAGATTTTTGTTTGCCGCCCTCCTGACGCTGAGCGGGGGTTTTTCGACACTTTCGGCTCAAAATCTGGCCCCTCTGACTGGCCCCAACACGTACCGTATCGTGTGGATTGTTGACCCCATTGCAGGCCAAAAGGACCTCGATCAGGTGCTGGAGCGCTCGGGGGAGCCTAGGGTTCTTTTAACGAGAATTTTCAGACTACAACTTTCGGGGACCTATCAAACCGTTGACCTAAAACCGACGCCTCAGGGTTTATGGATGGCAGAGCTGATTCTACCGCTCAAAGCTCCCGATTTAGCGCTTCCCCCGACCCTCTTTCGCCTTGTCCCGGTCGCTGGTGCAGGCCCCGAGGCCAAGCGGCTCTGCCAAGTTTTACAACGGCAATGGGCAGTGGAATCTCCCTTTCCCGCCATCCCAGAAGCTCCGGCTTTTGACCAACCAGGCCTTGACCCCCGCTATGATAAAACAACACGAACTTTAACGATCCACTTTCCGGGAGGCTGACATGTATGACTTCAATGCCCGCGTAGACCGCTCTGGCGTCCACTCTCTTAAGTGGGACAACCCGCATAATACGCCCGGACAAGAAAACATCTTGCCGCTTTGGGTTGCCGACATGGATTTTGAGGCTCTGCCCGAAATTCAGCAAGCGCTCTTAGATCGGCTTCGTAAGCCTATCTTTGGGTATATGAAGTTTCCCCCTGCCTACTTTGACTCTATTCTTAACTGGCACGAGGAAAGGTATCACCGGTCGCTGACCCGCGAAATGCTCATCCCTATCCCCTCGGTTCTTCATGGCCTATCGATGGCGGTGAGGGCTTTTAGTAATCCCGGCGATGCGGTTTTGGTACAGCCCCCCGTCTACACCCCGTTTTTTCGCGTTGTCACTTTGAATCATCGCCTGGTTGTTGAAGCTCCCTTAAAAGAGCCAGAAGCACCTGGTCAGGCCTGGCGCTTTGACCCCGACCTAACACGGGCACGCTTGCAAGCAAGCCGTGAGGCGGGGAACCCCGTTAAACTGTGGTTGTTTTGCTCCCCTCAAAACCCCACAGGTCGCGTTTGGACAAAAAAAGAACTCGAAAGCGTTGCTCAAATCGCCCAGGAGTTCGACCTTCTTGTGTTGTCCGACGAAATCCACGCCGACTTGGTCAACCCGAAGGTAAAATTTACCAGTGCCTTAGATCTTCCGGCCTTGGCAGAACGTTCCTTGGTGGTTACCGGCCCTAATAAGACTTTCAACATGGCAGGCCTGGCGATTGCTCACGCGTTCACCCGGAACCCCGAGCTAGCCGTTAAGTTTCGCCGGGCTGTAGAAGCCGACTTTTACAATGAACCGCATGTTTTATCGATCGAAGCGGCTTGGGCCGCCTATCGTCATGGGAATCAGTGGTTGGACGAGTTGTTAGAACATTTAAAGGGGAACTTTGACTTTTTGCGGGAACGTCTGGCCACTTGGAACCCTCCACTAACGGTCTGTCCCTGGGAAGGAACCTAC
>JAJXVP010000409.1 GCA_021782055.1 bacterium
GGGTGGTGTAATGGTAGCACTACAGACTCTGGATCTGTTTGTGAGGGTTCAAATCCTTCCCCGGAAGAATTGTTTATTGGTAAAAACCGGCAGACAGCCGGTTTTTTTTTAATCTGAAGTTTTGAGGCTCGGCTCGTTGACCGAGTTCAAAACGAAGGTGAGGGGCAAATGCGCGAATCCGTATGTTTGTTTTTACAGGATGGGACCTATTATCCCGGCCGATCCGTAGGGAAGCCTGCTTTTCGGGCAAAGGACCTTATCCCAGGTCAAGCGGACCGCAAAGGCGCCGGCGAAGTTGTTTTTAACACGGGAATGACCGGTTATCACGAAGTTCTGACCGACCCATCGTACACGGCGCAGATCGTGGTGATGACTTATCCCCATGCGGGCAACTATGGCACCTTGGATCAATGGTCTGAGATTGGCCCAGAAGAAGGCGTGACTCGCCAGGGTATCAAATGCTCAGCGCTGGTCATGCGGTCCTATTACGAAGGGCCCGTGCCAGAAGGTCGTCTGACCTTAGAAAAGTTTTTGCAAAAGCATGAGACCCCGGCCATCACAGGGGTTGATACGAGAAGATTGACCCTACATTTACGGGAACATGGGGCTCAAAATGGTGTCATCTTGGCCATCCAGGGCGATGTTCCTAGCGAGACGGAACTACAAGCCGCAAAAACCTACCTCAAGGCCTTTCCCTCCATGGAAGGTTGTGACTTGACTCCGGAAGTTGGCACGGAAGCTCCCGCAGAATTTGGCGAGGGTCATGGCCCCCACTTGGTATTGGTGGATTCAGGAATCAAGATGAACATCGTCCGTGAGATCGTCTCACGAGGAGCGAGAGTCACCGTCTTACCAGATTCTTCCACGGCAGAAGAAATTCTGTCCCGTAAACCAGACGCTGTTCTGTACTCTTCAGGCCCTGGAGACCCCTCGGTTTTGGGAACACAGATTGCGTTGATTCAGACCCTGATGGCCAAACTTCCCGTCTTTGGAATCTGCCTAGGCCATCAGTTAATTTCACTGGCTTTGGGAGCCAAAACCTACAAAATGAAGTTTGGGCACCATGGCGTAAACCACCCGGTTCGAGACGAATTGACAGGGAAAGTTTTTGTGACAACGCAAAATCATGGGTTCGCTGTGGAAGAGTCCAGTTTGCCTCCTGAAGTTGGTGTGTGGTTTCGCAATGCCAATGACGGTACCATTGAAGGCATTTACCATAAAACTCTGCCCGTTAAATGTGCACAATTTCACCCCGAAGCTTGTCCTGGACCCCATGATTCCTCTTGGATCTTTCAGTCCTTTCTGGATGTGCTCAAAGCTCAACCCCGGCAAGCGGGAAAACTTTAAGGAGAATCTATGCCCGCTCGTAAAGATCTGAAAAAAATCCTGTTGATTGGCTCTGGTCCTATTGTGATTGGTCAGGCCTGTGAATTTGACTATTCAGGAACGCAAGCCGTCAAGGCTTTGAAAGAAGAAGGCTATCAAGTAGTCTTGATCAATCCCAACCCAGCGACCATGATGACGACTCCCGGATTAGCCGACACCGTTTACATGGAACCTTTGACGCCGGAATACATGGAGAAAATTCTTCAAACCGAACGTCCAGATGCCGTGATTTCGACCATGGGGGGGCAAACAGCCCTCAATTTGGCCCTCAAAATGTCTGAATTAGGCCTTTTACAAAAGTATGAGGTAGAGGTTATTGGTGCCAATATAGAGGCGATCCGTTTGGCGGAAGATCGGGGCTTATTTAAACAGCGAATGGCTGAAATTGGACTGGAAAGCCCTCGTTCTAAGCTGGTCAGTTCTTATGAAGAGGCTCGCGAACTCGAACAAGACCCTGGCTTTCCTTTGATTCTCAGACCCAGCTTTACTCTGGGTGGTATGGGGGGGGCCATCGCACGCACGACCGAAGAATTTCGTCCCCTTTTGGAACGTGCTTTAGCAGAATCTCCCGTTCACACCTGTTTGGTGGAAGAGTCGTTGATTGGTTGGAAAGAATTTGAGATGGAAGTCATGCGCGACAAAAACGATAACGCGATTGTCGTCTGCTCCATCGAAAACATTGACCCCATGGGGGTTCATACCGGCGACTCTATTACGATTGCTCCCATCCAAACGTTAAGTGATCGCGAATATCAGCAAATGCGAACAGCCTCGATCGAAGTCTTGCGAGCGGTCGGCGTTGACTGTGGCGGTTCAAACGTACAATTTGCCGTTAACCCCGCAAATGGCCGTATGGTCGTCATTGAAATGAATCCGCGTGTTTCTCGCTCGTCAGCCTTGGCTTCCAAGGCTACAGGCTTCCCCATTGCCAAGTGTTCGGCTCGCTTGGCCGTTGGCTACAGTTTAGATGAAGTTGTGAATGAAATCACGGGCAAAACAGTCTCTTGTTTTGAACCAGCTTTGGACTATTGTGCGGTAAAAGTTCCCCGCTTTGAATTGGAAAAATTTCCCCTGGGCTATAAAACCTTGGGCACTCAGATGAAATCTGTCGGAGAGTCTCTTGCCTTAGGGCGGACGGCCTTAGAAGCTCTGAATAAAGCCCTTCGTGCGGCTGAAATTGGGTTTCAAAACTTGCAAGAACTTTCTGTCACGGAGGAAGAACTCGCCGTCATGCTGGACACCTTGCACCCAAGGCGCTTGTTG
>JAJXVP010000410.1 GCA_021782055.1 bacterium
GGGGTCTGTCAGCGTCAGGGACACGCTGATTCCGGCGACCAGGAGGGCCAACCGCCACAGCTTTTTCCAAAAGGCCCCATGAAGGTACCGTGCCAAGGCCGTCCACAAGCTAAGGGCGACAAAAAAACTCGTCCAAAGCAGGGCCACGATCGGCGGTGGAAAGGTTCCCGTTAAGAGCTTCCACAGGATGAGGGCATGAAAAAGCGGAAAGCCTGCCGCTAAAAGATGGTGAACCCCGTGGGGGGCTCTGAAAACTTCAAAGGGCTTCAAGGTCAAGCGCTCCCCAGTTAGAAAAATCTCGACGAGGCCACAACACGGGCTCGCGGCTTCCCCCCACGCAGGCCCAACGACCCTTGCGCTGTGGTAAGGTTTGCACTTCCCAAGGCGGTGGAGTGGCTGAAACCCACCAAAGGATCGGTGCGGGCGGCAAAACAGCCAGCCAATCTTCGGGAGTCGTGGTTTGCTGAGTCAGCTGGGCTAAGGCCAGGAGCTCGAAAAGGGGTGGAAGGTCGCTCAGGGTGTGAATGGGCCCCCAACAGGTACTCCCTGACGAGGTGGGGAGTTGGGCATTGGTTATCAACCAAACTTCGTTGCTCGCACTTAAAAAGTGCCACAAAAACGAAGCCGCGATTTCAACCGCCCGTTCGCTGGTTTCCCAGCGAAGGTGCTGAGGGTACCCGGACCACGTAAAATCGAGCACGATGGCAGTGGGGCGGGAGCGGGTGTGTTCGGCCTGGCGTACCATCAAGACGCCCCGGCGAGCTGACTCTGATGCCGAGAGTCGGTTCAGGGGGTCTCCCGAACGAAATTCCCGAAAGCTGAAAAACCGTGAGGGATCTTCCATAAGCTCCTCGGTAAAGTGACGAGGCCCGAGGGGTAGCCCCTCTTTTCCTGGGTTACGAAGCGGGCTAACAGGCGGAAAAAGCACCAGCTCTCGTTCTGGCCAGACCAAGGTAAACGGAAACAGTCCTGCCGGGTCGCTGGCCGAAACGGTGACAGGTCCCAGCTGACGTAGACCACGAGTGCGCCCCCGTGCCGGGTAAGAAAAGCTCTGCCTCTGACCGGGCGCAAACTCGGCAAAAAACCGTGGCTCGTTCCAAAGCTCAAGGTCCCCGGGCTGATCAAAGATCCGACAAACCCCCACGGGCAGCCAGCCGGAGTAACGCAGATCAAGGGTTAGTTGAAGTGTCTCGTGGGCAAAGGCCGTTTCGCGCGGTCGGCCCGCATCGACGGTCAGGTTTCTTTTCAGAACCAACGACCAAAGCCATGAAAACACCACCAGCAAGAGGCCCGCGGTCACCGCCCACCGCAAAAGTGGCCAGGGCAACCAGTGAACCGCAACGAGGGCCGAGCCTAAGGCCAACAACCCCAGGCCCGTTTTCACGAGATTTGTTTTCCTGAAGAGGGTGCCGTTTCTTTTCCGACAGGCGTGGGGACACGATCCAGAAGCGCCGTCAGCAACACCTCTGTGGTAAGACCACGGGCCAGCGAAGCGGCCTTAGCCAAAACCCGGTGCCGCGCTACCGGCAAAAATAACTCGCGAATATCATCAGGAGTGACCCAGGTTCTGCCTCGCACCAAGGCTAAGGCCTTGCCCGTCCGGAGCAGGGCTTGAGCACCGCGAGGCGAAAGACCCAAGCGGAGGCCAGGGTCAGAACGTGTGGCGTCGGTAAGGTCCAGGACATAATCGACAAGCTTTTCCGAGGCCCAAACGGAGGACACCTCGGCTTGCCAACGCAAAAGATCGTTGGGGGTACACACGCTCTGGAGCTGATCGCTGGCAAAGGTCCCAAAGGGTAGCTCGGTCAAAATCGAAGCTTCAGCTTCACGACCAGGGTAGCCCAGGGCAAAGCTCATCAAAAAGCGGTCCTTTTGTGCCTCGGGCAGGGGGAACGTCCCCTCAAAATCGATCGAGTTTTCGGTAGCTAAAACCAAAAAGGGGCGCGGTAAGGGCCTAGATTGACCGTCACGACTGATCTCGCCTTCGGCCATGGCCTGCAACAGGGCAGCCTGGGTGCGGGGCGAAGCGCGGTTCAATTCATCCAACAAGAGAATATTGGTTTCAATAGGCCCTGAATGAAAGCTAAACTGACCGTCCTGGGGGTTGTAAACCGAAAAGCCCAGCAAATCGGCGGGGACCAGATCGGGCGTTCCTTGAACACGTGTAAAGGTTCCGCCAACCACCCGAGCCAGAGCTTTGGCCAAAAGGGTTTTTCCTACTCCGGGAATATCTTCTAATAACACATGACCTGGGGCTAGCAAAGCGGCCATCAACCAGTCAATGAGCCTCTCGTCCCCCCGAAAAACTTTGGCGATTTCACGGCCCATGGCCTGCCGACCTTGGACAAGGCTAAGGCCCTCCGCTGTCATGACTCAAACTCCTGACTACGGGAGGGGTCAAATTCTAAAAAGTAGTAGACGACACTGCCCGCTTTGGTTACCCGCACTTCGCAGATGCCTAGCTTGGCTTGACGGTCGAGCTCCTGCTGAATTTGTTCCACGCTCCAGGCGCCTTCTAAGGCGGCGCTTGCGGGGGTCACAACACCGGCATGGCTTTTTGCGGTGCGAAGCACGCATTTTTCGATCGACTCGGGGGGGGGCGAGGGGGTTTGTGTGGTAAGCACCAAATAGCCATCACGACGATTGG
>JAJXVP010000411.1 GCA_021782055.1 bacterium
ACCAAATACTGACAGTTCCGTTGAGCTTTTCGATTTGCTTTCGGACGACATCCAACCCCACACCACGACCAGAAATGTTGGTTACCTTTTCTGCCGTTGAAAACCCAGGTTCAAAGATAAGATTAAAGGCTTCCACGTCTGAAAGGATTTTTCCTGGATGAACTAGCCCTCGTTCCACACCTTTCTGTTTGACGGCTTCGACATCAATCCCGTTTCCGTCGTCCGAAATCTCGATCACAATCATGTTGCCTTCGTTTCGAGCTGAAAGAAGAACCCGACCTTCTTCGGGCTTACCACGTTCCTGTCTCAAGGCAGCATTTTCGATACCATGATCGATGGCATTACGAACACAGTGAATCAATGGATCCAACAAGTCTTCGATCACGGATTTATCGAGTTCAGTTTCTTCACCGTCAATGACTAAACTAATCTTTTTATTCAAGGTTTTGGATAAATCCCTAACCAGACGAGGGAAGCGTGAGAAGATCTGGGAAATCGGAACCATCCGAATCCGTAGAACCCCTTCGTGCAGTTCTCCAATGATTCGCCCCAAATTCTGCGCCGTGCCTCGGAAAGTTGCTACAGTACCTTTGAGTTGAGTTTCGACGGGATCAAAAAGTGAAAAGGTTTTTCCAAAACGTTCTTGAAGAGTCTTTTTTAACTCTTTTACTGTTTTTCCTTTTTGAATTTCATCAAGGTACTGGGGAAGAGCTTCTAAAAGCTCCTTTAAATCTGTGCGGTAAGCTAAAGAAGCTTCTTGTAAATGATTCAACGCTTCGCCAAATTGATTCGAAATTTGACTGAACGTAGCTTTACTAATGACCGTTTCACTGACAAGGTTCAAAAGATTATCAATTCTTTTGGAATCGACTCGAAGGATGGAGCCCACGACAGAAGAGGCGGGCTTTTTTCCTTCCTTGAGGTTTTCATGTTCTTCGGGATTGGCCAAAGCTTCTTTCTCAGACTCTCCAGAGGCCTGAATAGCATTGACTTCACCCGTGTTCTTTGCTGAAGCCTGGTTGACATTGACGGAGGGTGCTGAGGCAGGTGGTTTAGCCACAGAAGATTTCGTTTGGGCTTTTTCCGGCTGTGCAACTGCCTTTGGTACTGGAACAGATGAAGCTTCTTTATCCAAATCCTGTAAAGAAACCAAGGTCGTGACATCGGGTATTTGGCATTTTTTTTGAACAAGTTGGGGGTCTTTATCTAAGGCGACAAAATATTCAACCGTAGGCCAGAACTGATCTTCATACAGCTTATCAAACTCAGGAATGGTCTTGAGGACTGAACCCAACTCTTTTAATACGGCAAAAACTTGAATTCCGCCCACAGAATTCATGGGGTTTGCCTCATCAAACTCGACCATGACTCGGTAGATCGGTCTACCTTCTGCCGCTTGTTTTAATTCTAAAACCTCATACTCACTCAAGGGCAAAGAAGACTGTTTTGAGGCGATTGCGGCGGCAACTGGCTCTACAGGTGCTGGTTTCGTTGCTTTTGAGGGAGCTTTGGCTTTTTGTTCTGCCCCAGTCGCTAAAAAACTTGTTAAACGATTTTTTAGCCCGCTAATATCTTCCTCATACACCTCGCCTTCTAAACGAGCTTCTAGCATGAGCTTAATGACATCGATAGACTTCAACAGGGTATCAACGACAGATTCATTGACCTTAACAGTTCCGGTTCGGATTTCATCAAGAACATCCTCAACCACGTGAGTGAACTCAGAAAGTTCAAACATCTGAACTGTGGCAGCCCCGCCTTTTAAGGTATGCGCCGCACGAAAAATTTCATCCACAGCGTCTTTATTGTGGGGATCATTCTCTAGAACTAAGATATTTTGTTCGAGAGTATCGACTTGCCCTTGGGCTTCCGCAAAGAAGTCCTTCAACAGCTCTTCATTGTTCGGATCAAGATAGTCGCTCATACTTATAAAGCTTGATATAGAAAATCTATTAAGTCAAGGCAAGAATTTTTGACAAAACCCCACTATCCTTCTGGAATTTTGTGTTATTTGTTATAAAATGGTTTAATGATCCGTTTCATACTTATTCTTGGCATCTTAGTGAGTTCAGGCATCCCCGCTAGCGCACTGGATTGGCAGGCTTCTACGCTATGGACTAACCTTACTTGGGCACCCAGCCGCCAAGCCGACACAGCCGGAGAAACTTTTTCGGGTTCTGATCTTTACGGCAACGGTTCCTTACTTTTAACTCAAAAACTTAAAAATGATTTTACCCTAAGTTCTGGCTGGGTTGGAGATCCCATCCAACGCGGAAGAATTTTTCTTCAGCTGGGCTATTCTCAGGAAAATTTTTCCTTGGCCTTGAGTCCTTTTGTGGGAACTTTGACAACTCCGCAAACCTGGTTCAACCCCGGCATGTCGTTAAATTTGCAGGTTACCAAACCTGGCTTAGGCTTCATAGGGGGGGGATTTCTTACCACCTTTGCCCCAGTAGCCAGTAATGGGGATGAGTATACCTCTGGAATGGACGCTGTAGCGGGGGTGTATCTTGAACATGGTATTTTAACCTTTTCAGTAGCCAATAAGGCATTTCTGACAAATAATAGCGGAATCTTTGTTAAAGACTCACAAACACGCTACCTCTTTGATACAGAAGTCTTTGAAAAAAATATTCCTTTTC
>JAJXVP010000066.1 GCA_021782055.1 bacterium
ATACCTCAAGATCTTTTGCCGCTTCGGTGATCGATATATTTAGCGGCTTGAGAACGTCTTCGTAAAGGACTTCTCCAGGGTGCGTAGGTTTTCTGCCTGTCATGTTTGTCAGGGATTTGTAACCCATCAGGTTACATGTGTCAATCAACAACAGCCCTCTCAGGTAGCCCCCTCCGCGTGCTTTTAAAGCCCCGCCACACACAAAAAAACTTCCCGCTCAGGAAACCAAAAATTTCCACTCGGGAAACAAAAAATTCCTCGACGGGAAACCAAAAATTTCCACGCTGGGAATTTTTGCTGAAAATCTGCTTCAGCAGGGGTGTTAGAGTGGACCCAAGAGGTATAGGCAATGAAAAGCCTTTTGCTTTTGGCAGACTCGGATTTTGTCGAGCTCGGTAGGGAAGGTGACTTGGGGAGGGGAAGGGGTGTTCCCAACGATGTGATCGTTCTCGAATAGGCTTTATTTCGTTGACTTTGGTCGGGGTTTCAAAGAAAATTGCCTAAGGAACACTATTATGCTTACACTTCCCCAGCTTGAGCGCCACCTATTCACTTCCGCCGACATCCTAAGGGGAAAGATGGATGCCTCGGAATTTAAAGAGTACATCTTCGGTATGCTCTTTCTCAAACGGTCCTCCGACGTTTTTGACGGGATGCAAGAGGCTACCCGAAAGGCTCTCGAGGAAAAAGGTCGTGGGGAAGAGGAAATAGCCCATACCCTTAACACCGACAAGTCGTACAAAGGGGCCTTCTTTGTGCCGATGCAAGCACGGTGGGCGTACCTGCGGGACGAGGTTCATAGTGCGGTTGGAGATGCTCTGAACAAGGCTCTTGGAGCCCTGGAAGAGGCCAATCCAGCTTCTTTGGCGGGAGTTCTTCAGCACATAGACTTCAATAAAAAGGTAGGACAGACGACCCTATCCGATCAAAACCTTCGGAAACTCATCGATCATTTCAGCAAAGTAAGGCTCAGGAACGAGGATTTTGAATTCCCTGACCTGTTGGGTGCCTCTTACGAGTATCTCATCCGCGACTTTGCTGACTCAGCCGGAAAGAAAGGCGGAGAGTTCTATACACCCCGGTCGGTGGTCAAGCTTATGGTACGGCTCATTGATCCCAAGCCGGGCATGATAGCTTACGATCCCTGTGCCGGTTCCGGGGGTATGCTCATACTTGCGCGGGAGCACCTGAGAGACCAGGGGATTCCTGACAGCCGGTTAAAAGAGTTACAGGTTTATGGACAAGAATTGAACGGAACCACTTGGGCCATCAGCAAGATGAACTTGCTTCTCCATGGCATTGCTGATGCTAACATCAAGAACGAAGATACCCTGATGAAGCCCCAGCACCTTGATAATGACGGGAACCTGATGCTCTTCGACCGCATCCTGACCAACCCTCCCTTCTCCCTGAACTACACCCGGGAAGGAATGCAACATCCGGGGCGGTTCCAGTGGGGTTGGTGTCCTGAGGGTGGAAAGAAAGCTGACCTGATGTTCCTCCAGCACATGATGGCTGTCCTCAAGGAAGGGGGCATTCTCGCTACTGTCATGCCCCATGGTGTGCTCTTCCGGGGCGGTGAAGAGAGAAAGATCCGGGAGAAAATCCTGGCAGAAGACAGGCTGGAAGCGGTGATCGGATTGGCTCCCAATCTGTTTTACGGCACCGGCATCCCTGCGTGTATTCTCGTGCTCCGGTCTGCGAAGAGTAAGCCTGCCGAACGCCAGAATAAGGTCCTCTTCATCAACGCCGATAGGGAGTACACCGAAGGACGGGCTCAGAATTACCTCCATCCTCAGCACATTGAAAAGATCCTGACTGCCTACCAGGAGTTCCAGGCCATCGATGGGTTTTCAGCCATCGTTCCGGTTCAAACCCTGTTGGACAATGAGGCTAACCTGAACATCCGGCGGTATGCGGACAACACTCCCCCTCCGGAACCCCAGGATGTCCACGCCCACCTTTACGGGGGCGTGCCTGACCGAGAGATTGCCTCTCAGCAAGAATTGATGACCTCCCTGGGGTTTGACCACAAGGCATTGTTCACTCCCTTGAAGACTGGTTACTCTCAGTTCCTCTCGGATTTGAAAGAAAAACGAGAAATCAAAACCAGAACGAAAGGCTTTCCCGGAGTTGTGGCCAAAGAAAACCAGCTCAAAGCCACTTTTGACCGGTGGTGGACCTCAGCGGTTCCCAAGTTCAACGGAGACCGGAGTGAAGCCTTCCTCGTAACCCTCAAGCAAGGCATTCAAGAAGCCTTCCTTTTGACTGTAGGTGGTCAAGGTATCCTAGGAGATTTTGAGGCTCTAGGGGCCTTTGCCCAATTCTGGGACGGGGCTCAGTACGACCTTCGTTCCTTGATGGCCCGGGGATTCCTGGGGGTTGTGGACGGATGGCTGACCACAGTTCTGAGCAGTCTGGAGGACGACAACAAAAAGACCGCCATGAAGCCCCTGGAAGCCCTGGATCACAAACTCATCAGCCGGATGTTGAAACAGGAGATCCAGACCCTCCGAGATCTTGAAGCCGAGGTAGCCGAGCTGGATGCTCTCCTGGAACCCAAAGGTGAGGACGAAGAAGAAGCCCAAGAAGAGGAAGAACCCATATCCCCAGAAGAACTTAAGGCCAAGAAGTCACGCCGGACTCAAGCCAAGAAGGAAGTGAAAGAGCTCCTGAGCAAGGTTCTCCTGACCTTGAAGGCCCGGCAGAAGAGCCTGACCGAGGCGGAATCCCGGGAATTGGTACTGGATATCTGGAACCAGGAGCTCTGGGGGCTGACCCAAGGCTTTCTTCAGAAGCGTCAGCAGGTTTTGGTGGCCTTCCTGGAGACCTTGTGGGATAAGTACCAAGTGACCTTGACCAGGCTGGAAAAGGACCGCGATGAGGCCTCAACGGCTCTTTGGAAGTACCTTTCGGCCCTGGGATATGAGAAATGAGTAAATAATTGACAGTTTTGGAATTAAGAGTAGAATTGAACCAACACACCCGTCGGGCCTCTGGGAAACCATGCCAAAGTTGACGGGTTTTTGTGTTTATACGAAAGAGATTTAGCTTATGTCAGATTTAATCGAATCCCTGTCCAAGGAATTTGATGCACTCCTGAAGATTGAGGGAGCAGAGGCAGACAACCACCTCATCAAAGCAGAGACCCTGGCAACGATTATCACCGCACTTCAAAGTATTGCTTTCTTAGTAGGGGCCAACGATCTCAAGTCCAGCTTGAATCAGCGGTTTAAGCCAACAAAGGACCTCAAGAATCAATATACCCTGGTTCTAGGAACCCCAGAAAAAGGGAGTTATGCGGTTCCTTGGGGAATGAATCCTCTTCCAGAATTAGACCTCCTACCCAGAAATGACTTTCCATCGGTGTTTTATGGATTGCTTGAAACAGTTCAAAAACGAAGTTGGGAAGTTCTTGAATCCCAATTTGGAAGTTCTTCACTTCGAAAGCGGGTTTTGGTCGAGATTTTGCGATTGCTACCCCAGAGTGGGGACAGTCACCGCATCACCATCGCTACCAGGAATAATCAAGAACCTTTAACACTGTCGTCCCATGACCATAGGGCCTTGAAGTTGGCCCTGGAGGGAGAGTCAACCGAAAATACGGTCATGACTGTGACTGGGGATCTGATCAAAATTGATTTTGAAAGGCGAATCGTCACCATAAAATATCCCCCCACTGGCAAGGCTTTGGATTGTTCCTATCTGCCTGAATTTGAGGACATGATCGTAACCAATCGAACCGGACCCATCCAAGTTACGGGGACCTTTGTTTTGGATGATGATGGGAATCCAAAAAGTTTGAGTGATGTCACAAAAATTGAAGCTATAGACCTTTCCCCAATTTACATTCAAGAAGTTCCGCTGGGTGAGAGTTCCAGGTTGGTTTTTAAAGAAGCTTTGATGATTCCAGTGACTTTGGACACCGAGAGCTCCCAATATATGGTCGCAGAGCTCTCAGAGTTGAACATCTTTGCCTACACCTTGAACAGGGACCTTCTAGTGGAGGAGCTAGAAAACCAGATTCAATTCCTTTGGCAGAACTACGGTGAGGCGAAGCCGGATGAACTGTCAGAGGATGCTCAAACACTAAGGACAAAACTTAGAGACCAAATACGGGTTGAGCACCATGCCTAGATCAAAAGATGCCGTCGAAAAGAGCCTGCGAAAAAAGGGGTTTCACGAAACTCAAGGGGATCATCATTACTTTACCTATCACGACCTCAATGGGAAGAAGACGACAGTCTATACTAAAACGAGTCACACCCCTAAGATGAAAGAACTTTCTGATCCGCTTTTATCTCAGATGGCTAAACAAGTTAAACTCACAAAACAAGAGTTTATGGACTTTATTGATTGTACCCTGACGCAGGTAAAATACGAAGAAAAACTAAAAAGCTTGGGTTGTTAAATGTCCAGTTATATAGCATTACCTTGCTCTCTTGAAATCCCTGGAGATGTATGTAGAATGAGGAAAGCAGACCCGCCGAGCCTCTGGGATACCACGCTTAATTCCGGCGGGTTTTTTTATACCCTCCATCTTCAGACCCTCAGTATCAGTAACAAAATTGCCCCCCAAAGCCAGTGGCCCCAGCGATTGAAAACTCTCCTGGCTGAGAACCTCGAGATCCCGCGGAACTTCATGGGATTTCCGGAAAATTGGGAAGAACATGGAGTGTGGAAATGAGTGAGTGGAAGGTAAGTCCCGTACATGAACTATTCTTTTTGGGACGTGGGCGTGTTATTTCTGGTGAGGAACTAACAGCTCATCCTGGGGAGTTCCCAGTTTATTCATCTCAAACCTCAAATGAAGGTGAATTCGGTCGCATCGATACATATGATTTTGAAGGAGAAATGATAACTTGGACAACAGACGGTGCAAATGCGGGAACTGTCTATTACCGCTCAGGGAAATTCAATTGTACAAATGTCTGCGGGACCTTGAGAGCAAAAGATGCTGAGAAAGTTGATCATCGCTACTTTTCACTACTCCTTTCCACCCATGCAAAGAATCACGTTTCCTACATTGGTAATCCCAAGCTAATGAATGGGGAAATGTCAAAAATCAGACTCAATTTTCCCCCCCTCCCCGAACAACGCCTCATCGCCAAAATCCTGGACACCCTCGACACCGCCATCCGCCGGACCGAGGACATCATCGCCAAGCTCCAGAAGGTGAAGGACGGACTCCTCCACGACCTCCTCACCCGGGGTGTGGATGAATCAGGACAGCTCCGTCCCCGGTCCGAAGACGCTCCTCATCTCTACAAGGATTCTCCTTTGGGGAAGATACCGAAGGAGTGGGAGGTGAGGGATGTCAGATGGCTAGGGGAAGTAGTAACTGGATTTACTCCACCGACAGAAAACTCTGTGTTGTGGGGTGATGGTATAGATTTTGTCACACCGGCAGAAATATCAGATTCGGGTGAATTATCCGAAAGTAAAAGAAAAGTAACAAAACTTGGTCTAAAGTATGTAAGGTTGCTACCGCCTGGATCAGTTCTATGTGTTTGTATTGGTTCGACCATCGGTAAAGTTGCTTTTTCGGAAAATCCACTCTGCACAAATCAACAGATCAATGCACTTATTCCTTCGGCAGGCATCGATAAACAATATGCTTTCCAAGTATTGCGGAAATTTTCATCTAACCTAGAAAAGGTAGCCGGTCTGCAGGCTGTTCCGATTGTGAACAAGACAACATTTTCCTCGCTCTTAGTTGTTATTGCAGAAGGATGTGAGCAAACAAAGATAGGTTTGGAAGTAAAAACAGCTTCATTAGCAATAAACACAGAGGCCAGAATTTTAGATAAACTCCGACTTCAAAAACAAGGTCTCATGAACGACCTTCTCACCGGTAAAGTCCGAGTAACCGAACTCCTCAAACAGGAGGCCGTATGAGCTCTCCTGAACGGGATGAGGTTGAACTCCCTCTCTGTCGCCACCTAGAGTCTTTAGGTTGGAAATGGACCACTGACGAAGGTACAGATCCAGCTCAAACCAACCGCTCTGAATTCTCCGAAGTGGTTTTGAAATCCGATTTCACCGACGCCCTGAAAACCTTGAACCTTTTGGATGATGGTCGCCAATGGGTGGACGATGCCCGGGTCAATCAAGTCCTGCGGGAACTGATCGTCCATCCGGGTCATGGCCTGCTAGAAAAGAACCAGGCCGTCACTAAGCACCTCTTGTCCGGTGTGACCGTAGACGGGTTGGCCAAAGAACATCAAGGCAAAGGCACCACTTTGCGTCTTGTGGACTGGGACCACCCCGAGAGAAATATCTTCCGGGTCATCAACCAGTTCAAGATCAAACTCGCTTCTGGAAAAACCTCTGAGCACATCTACCCTGATGTGATCCTTTTTGTGAACGGTCTCCCTTTGGTGGTGATCGAATGCAAGGCCCCGACAACCAATCACGACAAGTTGCCCGATGCCCTGGACCAGTTGGCTCGGTATTCCAACCAGCGGGCTTTTACCGACTTCGATGAGGGCCACGAGCCCCTGTTCTACACCAATCAGATCCTCATCGCCACCGACGGAGGAAAGTCCCTCTACGGCCCCTTGGGACTGGAAGGAACCTTCTGGAATGAATGGAAGGAAACCTTCCCCCGGTCCCGGGAAGAAGTGGAGAAAAGACTGGGCAAGCAGAAACTGAACTCCCTGGAAGTTTTGACGGAAGGTCTACTATCCCCTGAGAATCTGCTGAAGGTTCTGCGAAGCTATGTGATTTTCAGTTCTGAAAAAGGAGCCCTGCGAAAGGTCCTTCCCCGGTACCAACAATTCCGGGCTGTAGAGAACGCCATGACTCGGCTCCTCACCGGAAAGAAACGCCTGGAAGATCCGGACAGACAAGATCGCCGGGGGGGAATCATTTGGCACACCCAAGGCTCCGGAAAGAGTCTGACCATGACCTTTCTGGTCCGCAGACTCCGTCTGATTCCCGAACTGAGGAAGTTCAAGGTTGTCATCGTCACCGACCGCCGAGATCTTCAAAAACAACTCATGGAAGCCCTGGATTCTTCGGGGCAAAATATCTACACCCCTGAGACCATTGTGAAACTCCGGGCCCGGCTGGCTGTGGATGGACCCGAGATTGTTTTTGCCATGATTCAGAAATACCAGTCTTCCATCTGGGATGCTGAAGAAGTGGCAGAATCCACCGTCAAGGATTCCTATCTCGATTCGATGAGCCTCAATTCCAGCGACTCCATTCTGGTCATGGTGGATGAAGGACACCGGGGACAGGCGGGGGAATTCCACCTGAACCTTCTTCAAGCCCTTCCCAACTCCGCCCGCATTGCCTTCACCGGGACACCTATCATCATGGGTAAAAAAAAGAAGACCACGGAGATCTTTGGTGACTTCATCGACAAGTACCGTTTGAAAGAAGCTGAAGCCGATGGGGCGATTGTGCCCATCCTTTACGAAGGACGGACGGTTAAGGGAATAGTGAAGGATGAAAAAGCTCTGGATGAACTGTTTACAGCGTTCTTTCATGGGGCTGAGAATCAGACTGATCTGGCCCAGTACGCCATGCAGAAGTTTGGGAACAAGGGAGACATTCTGGAGTCCCAGGAATTGGTGAAAGCCAAGGCCTTGGATATGCTCAGGCATTACGTCATCAACGTCTTACCTAATGGTTTGAAAGCCCAGGTTGTGGCCTATAGCCGTCGAGCCTGTGTAAGATACCAGCAGGCTTTTTTAGAAGCCAAGAAAACGATCCAACAGGAAAGAGACACAAAGTATCGGGGCCTCTTCGATTTTACCTCCGAAGGAATCATAGATCAACCGGAGGTCTTTCAGTCCGCCTGGTATGCTCATCAATACCGGGATATTTTCGATGCCATGGAATTTGCTGCGGTCATGTCGGGCAATCACAACGATCCAAAGGAATACGAGACCTGGACCGACCCCACTGCAACCGATACCCGTATCGCCCAGTTTAAGAAACCCTATATTCACAGCGATCCTACAAAGGCCAGTCCCCTGGGATTCCTCATAGTCAAGAACATGCTCCTCACCGGTTTTGATGCTCCCATCGAGGGCGTCCTCTACCTGGACCGTCCTTTGAAGGAAGCAGAACTCCTCCAAACCATCGCCCGGGTCAACCGAACCTATCCTGGGAAAGAATTCGGGCTGGTGGTGGATTACTTTGGCCTCTCAGCCAGGCTCCACGATGCCCTCAAGGCCTACTCCCAGGAAGATATTTACGGAGCTATGACCAAGATTTTGGACAAGCTTAAACTCTTAGAGGAACAGCATGCTGAGGTCGTTGGATTCTTCCAAACCCGGGGACTCCATGGACTGGAAGATGTGAAGGCCTGCGTGAACTACTTCCGGGAAGAAAGTGACAATCTGCAGGCCTTGGCAGAGTTTTGGACTATGGCTCAGAACTTCTTTTCTACTTTAGATTTGATCATGCCCAGGCCAGAGGCAAAACCCTTTTTGGCCGATGCGAAACAGGTTGGTGAAATCCTGGCGGAAGTTCGGCAGATATTCCAAAAAGACCGCCCTGTCATTGATCCCTCCACAGGAGCCCGAATCAGAAAGCTCCTGGATGATCACTTGCTGAGTAAGGGCATCGACATCAAGATCCCGCCTAAGCGTATCACCGACAAAGGTTTCCAAGATCACATCAACGGAACGAGAGATCCAAAGTCCAAAGCCCAGGATATGGAACACGCCCTGAGGCACTTCCTTCAGCTCATGGATAAGACCAACCCAGCTGGGGCCAAGGCCTTTGCCCAAAGATTGGAAGAGATCCTGAAGAAGTATTCCGAGGACTGGCAGAAACAACTGGACCTCATGAATCAACTCTACGAGGATGCCACTGAACAAGCCCGGGAGAAATCCCTCGGTCTTTCCCCGGCGGAGATTCCCCTTTTCAATCTTTTTGAACGAGCGAAGCCAAAGGGAACGGAAGCGGATTGGGTCGATTTCATTCACCACCTTGGTGTTCTGATCAAACAGAAAACCAAGATCCCCAACCTCTGGTCCTCCGCTCAGAACCTCAAGGATTTGGAAGGGGAGATCTATGAACAATTCGTCGAGTATGAGTATTTCCACTTTGCCGAGAGAGAAAGAATGGCGAGAGAGATCCTGGACGCCGTTAAGAGCAATCATACCCTATGGCAAAACTGATCGTCGGAGACCTGGAGTTTGAATGGCTGGTCAGTGACAAACGGAAGCACCCCGCTGTGGTGGTCGATCGGGATGGTAGCCTTCAAGTTCGCTCTAGTCCTCAGGAAACCCAGGACGATCTGATACGGCTGATTGAATCCAAACGCCTTTCCATTTACATGAAGCTCGCTCAAAAAGGCAAGCTCCTCAAGCCCAAGTCGGAGAAGGAATATGTAGAGGGTGAAGGTTTCTCTTATCTGGGCAGATCCTATCGCCTTTCACTGGTGGATGCTGGAGATGCTCCCTTGGTATTCGACAGAGGACGTTTTTTCCTCGACAAAAATTGTATTTCCTCAGCCAAAGAACTTTTTATTCAGTGGTACACCCAGCAAGGAAAGAAACACATTCCAGCACTCATCCGCCGGTATTCATCTCGGTTGGGGGAAAAACCAGCAGGGTACAAAATCCAAGAACTTGGCTATCGCTGGGCCAGCTGTGGCAAGGATCGCTATTTGTACTTCCACTGGAAAACACTAATGCTTCCTCTATCGATTGTCGAATATCTGGTGGCTCATGAGACGTCCCACCTCCGCGAGATGAATCACAGCCCGGAATTCTGGCGCATTCTTTCATCCCTGCTCCCGGACTACCAGGAAAGAAAGAGGTGGCTTGCAGAGAATGGGGCCGGGATCGGGTTGTGATTCAACGCTTGGAAATTACAACAAATGAATCCGAATCGGGATTCATACTGTTGAGGAGCAGAACAGCTTGTTCTTAAAAAGTCTTAAAGGGCTTTTCGTACTTCAGCAGGGAAACCCCCAGATAAAAAAACACCCGCCGGATTACGCATGCAGAGCAGAGGCGCGGCGGGTCCGCTCCACAAATATTATGTGAATGACTTCGATTGTCAACGGTAAGGGCCGACCTTTTCATGTCAAAAGCGGAACTTGGAAACCGATGATTTCCGGAACTGAATCGCCCCCGGAATGAGCGGAGCGTTTTTTATTTGAGTCCGGACTCAACGAACCGATTCATGATAATAAACGTTTGGTGTTGAACCAATGAACCAATTCTAGTGTAGCCACTTCAATATCCTCCCGGCCTTCTTCTCAATACCCCCAATGGTCTCATCCCTGCCATGCGTATCTGATTTTCAATTGATTTATATTGGTGCCCCAGGGAACAATTCCCTCTTTTTGTAGCCGTCCTAGTACTATCCCCGGTGCTATCCCCAGATTTTTAGCAAACGTAGAAATTACCTCTGAATTGCACGCCAGTGCTTTCAGTTGTTTTTCGTAGGTCTTGGGAATAAGAAAGCTACTTGCCCAGAGGTCAGCCTCTGTCTCCGCCACGTCATCTAAGGGCTCCCCCGCCAGTTCCAGGTAGAGCATTTTCTTTCCATGGATAAGGAGGTGTGCAATCTCGTGGAAAAACGTGAACCAAAAGTGATCATTTGTCTTATATCTAAGGCTGAGCATGATTAGTGCCTTTTCGGGAGTAAGCCATCGGGTAACGCCTGAAGCCGGGCATCCTTTTGGAGCTGGGGATACGACAAGTGCCACCCCTGACTCAGCACATAGCTCTTCGAGACGGGGCAAGAAAATGCTGGGGTTAGATTCCTGGGTCAGGTTCCGCATCTCAGCCAAATTTGACTCCAAAACCGTTTTGTTAAACGCTTTTGTTCCTATGGTTTCAGCTTTAATTTCGCCGTGTCTCAACCAGGCGGTTACAGAACCTTGTTGTTTTTCCAGTTTCTCCGAAGAACGATAAGCAAGCACAACATTCTCATATTTTTCTTGCCATGCTTTGATGGAGGCTACGCCAAAATAACGTAAGCATTCAGCCACTTGGCGGACCTTTTCGTCATATTTTTTTAGCCACCCAAATCGGATCATCTCGTTGACAGGGAGTTCACTAAGCCATCCGATATAGGGCTTTAGATCGTTGAGTTCTGATTGCCGTGCAAGGATTTCCCTATATTGAGCTTCCCTGCTGAGCCAGAAACCCACTGAACTTCCCAATACTCGTTCCAATTTAAGCGCAGTTTCCTGATTGATGGGGGCCTTCCCCTTAACAAGCTGGTTTATGTGCTTTCTCGTAAAATCGGTTCTCTCAGCTAATTCAGTTTGAGTCCATCCCTTTTCATCCAGGATGTCGAGAATAGTTTCTCCTGGTGGGGAAATCCAGTCTGGAATGTGCTCCAGTTCAGTCATGATAATCTCCTATAAAAACGATGGTGATCTCCATCACCATTGACCAATCGGTACTGCCATCGGCCAATACAGGGGGAGGCGTTATCGTAGGTTTGAAAACCAACCGATGGCCCCCGGCCAAATCGACAGCAAACTGCCCCGTCCGTTCACCCTTGAGCGGGTGAGGCCTTCCCGCATGGACTTCCTGAACGCAAGAATGGGCAAGCAAATCGGAATATCTACCCCGAAGTTTTCTGGCGGAGTCGCTACCAAGTTCGCGCACTGCGGTTTTTTGTTCCAGACAAACCTTTTTAAGATGGTCCGAGGCGAAACTAATCTTCATGCTGTTCTAAAATAGAATATACCAAAATGGTATACAAAACAATGGTTTTCAACAAATGGACCACCTTAACTGAAAAAGGTCTTTATGTGACTGCTTCGTCGTAGTCGCCGGCGGTGCTGTCGGTCCCCCTTCAGCTGATAAGTTCTCATAAGTTCTCATAAAATTAGTTAAAACATTATACGAATGACTTGACTTTTCAACTGTAAGAGTGGACACAGCCCGTGGTCTTACCTACTTCTTTACCTACTTTAAATACCAGTACCTACTTCCCTGGGCTTCAACTCAACAATTGTCTTTCAAAATGGCGGCGTATTTGTTATAACTCATGTGTGAAAGTCCTCGTCGACACGTCGTGTGGTTCCCAGCACTAAAGGGTTGTAGGGCGGATTCCCCAGCAAGGAGGCCAAAGAATTACTTTTCAACACCTCGACAACCTAAAAACCAAATTGGATGAATACCGCCCCTTGCCCAGTGCCGTGGTGGAAAACCTACACCAGGAGCTGGTGCTTCAA
>JAJXVP010000067.1 GCA_021782055.1 bacterium
CAGTACTTTGTGTGGTTGTCCAACAGCGGTTTAAAAAAACGCTACCCGAACCTCACCCCCGAAATTGTTCACCGTTTGGATTACGAGCTATCGGTGATCATCGCCATGGACTTCGTCGGTTACTTTCTGATTGTTGCCGACTTTATTGGCTGGGCAAAGGATCACGAAATTCCCGTTGGTCCGGGTCGAGGTTCTGGCGCTGGTTCGATTGTCGCCTATGCTTTGCGTATCACCGATATTGAACCTCTCAAATACAGGCTCCTCTTTGAACGATTTTTGAACCCAGAACGTATTTCGATGCCCGACTTTGACGTTGACTTTTGTATGGACCGTAGGCAGGAGGTGGTCGATTACGTTACCCGCCGCTATGGTGAAGATAAAGTCGGACAAATCATTACCTTTGGTACACTCAAGGCCAAAGCGGCAATCAAAGACGTTGCCCGAGTTCTCGGCTTCAGCTTTGCTGAGTCTAACCTGTTGTCTTCGTTGGTTCCCAAAGATCCCAAAATCAGCCTAAAGACCTTGATGACCGAACCACTCGTCGACAAGTATGTTGAAAATGGCTGGCAAGAAAACCAAGACAAGCTATTGAGCTTTTACCGTCAAGGCGGTAAGTACCAAGAACTCTTTGACACCGCGTTACGTCTTGAGGGGCTTTCGCGTCATACCAGTACGCACGCGGCCGGTGTTGTTATTGGCAAAAGCCGTCTTACCGATTTTGTCCCGCTGTACCGAGACCCCAAGACAGGACAGATTACCACGCAATTCACCATGGACCAGCTTGAAGAGTGTGGCTTGGTCAAGATGGACTTTCTCGGTTTAGCCACGTTAACCGTGATCCGTAACACCTTGAAGTTGATTGAACGAAAAGGAATTCATCTCAACGAAGAGGATATTCCCGAAAACGACGAAAAGACGTTTAAAATGCTGTGCGAAGGCAAATCCTCGTCAGTTTTTCAGTTTGAATCGGCAGGCATGCAGAAAACCCTCAAACAGGCAAAGCCCAGCAATATCGAGGATTTAATCGCCTTGAACGCCCTCTATCGACCAGGTCCCATGGATGAGATCCCCAACTTCATCCAGGGCAAGCAAAACCCCAACGCGATCAATTGGCTTCACCCCGACCTCAAAGACTGCTTAAAAGACACCTATGGCGTTATCGTCTACCAGGAACAGGTTATGGAAGTCGCCCGAATTATCGGGGGCTACTCGTTGGGAGGCGCCGATCTCTTGCGGCGCGTCATGGGTAAGAAAAAAGCCCACGAAATGGAAAAACAAGAGGCGATCTTTCTTGAAGGTGCCGCTAAAAAAGGTTACGACCGCGAAACCGCAAAACGAATTTTCGATTATCTAGTTCCGTTTGCCAATTACGGTTTCAACAAAAGTCACGCGGCGGCCTATTCCGTGCTGGCCTATAAAACCGCCTACCTCAAGACCCACTACCCCGCAGAGTACATGGCCGCCAACTTGACCAACGAGATGCATGACCAAAAAAAGATGGCGTCCTATATGTTCGAAGCGAAGACCCTGGGAATCAGCATTCGCCCGCCCCATGTCAATACCAGCGAACGCTTGTTCACCGTTGTTGACAATAACATCATCTTTGGTCTTCAAGGCGTCAAAAATATTGGTGGGGGGGCTGTTGAAGAGATTCTTTCCGCTCGGGCCAAAGGTGGTCCGTTTACCACCTTTCAGGATTTTTTAGAGCGTATCGACCTCAGGGCTGTCAACAAGCGCGTCCTCGAAACCGGAATTCAATGTGGAGTCTTTGACGGCCTTGGATCAAACCGAGCCACCTTGTATCACAACCTCGACAAGATGCTCGAGTGGGTTGCCAGGCGCAAAGAGGAAGTCGCCTTTGGTCAAACCGGTCTCTTTGATGCCGACCCCGACAGCCTGCCCGTTCTTGAATTAACGCCCTTTCCCGAATGGCCGGCCAAGGAACTTCTCGATTTTGAAAAAGCCAACCTCGGCTTGTTTGTCTCGGGCCACCCTCTGGACCCCTGGTACGAGCAATGGAAGCAGACTTCGACCGTCAGCCTGGCCGACCCTCAGCCCACTTCAAAAGACAAAGTTGACCAAGTTCTCGGGTTCTTGAGCAATGTTACTATCAAATTCACCAAAAGTGGCAAGAAGATGTGTACCGCTGTGTTAGAAGACTTTCAGGGCTCCATTCCCATTCTGCTGTTTCAAAAAGCCTTTGAACAGGCCGAACCGTTTTTGATCAATGATTCCATCCTCGGGTTTACGGGCCGCGTCGAGATTCGTGACGACGAAAAACCCGCGCTGTCGGTGATCTCAGTCTTGCCTCCCGAGAACCTGAAGCTGGTACGCTCGCTGACCGTCCACGTTCGGGTTCCTGAAAAAAGCTGGGTCGACGAAGAAATCGCAAAGATGCGCGATTTCTTTTTAGAGATTCCTGGTAGCAGTCCGCTGATCCTTCATATTCCCGATGGGGGCTCAGAAACAGTGGTACGCTGTCCGCCCCAACTTCACGTTGCCGATACCCAAGCCGCTTTAGAACGCTACAAAGCTCAGGAGTGGGTGGCCGCAGTCTGGCGGGACTGAGTCTGGCAAGACTGGGCGTATATCGTTACAATAAAGCGGAATTTCCGCGGTTTGATCGAACAACAGGAGTATGAGATGACCGGAGTTCTGCTTTTTCTTTTTGGCCTGACGGCATCGCTGTTATGGATCTATCTGATCCTTCTGTTTTTGCGCACCCTCAGTGGTTGGTTTCCTTTGGATCCTCGACACCCAGCGCTCCGGCTTTTGGGCCGGCTTTGTGACCCCTATCTAAATTACTTTCGGCGTTTTCGGTGGATGACCCTGGGCCGGTTTGACTTTTCTCCGCTCGCGGCGATTCTACTGGTCAGTTTTGTCGCCAACATCTTGCAAACGGTCAGTCAAACCGGACGGCTAACTGTGGGGATAGTTCTGGCGATTCTTGTGCAAGCTCTTTGGGGCGCGCTACAGTACTTCTTTCTCTTTTTCCTGGTGCTAAGCCTCATCCGCTACCTTTCGTTGAGACTGCGTTGGAGCGGCCAATTAGTTTGGGATTTAGTCGATTCGGTGATCATGCCTGTTGCTCAGTTTGTCATGGCACCACTGGCAAGGCGCCGAGTGCGCCCCTACCCCTACTTATTACTTGGCTCAACGATCATTTTTGGTGTTCTCTTGGTGGGCGGTTCCGTGGGGGTGGCTTATGCGACCTCGTGGATCATCAACCTTCCTTTTTAAGGGGCTGTTGTGGTTCTTGGCGAACTAACAGTCCCTTTGACCCGGCTTTCTGGGATAGGGCCTGCCACTCTTCGTGATCTGGCCAAACTGGGAGTAACCGACTGCGGAAAGTTGCTTCAGCACTTTCCGCGTGACCACGTCAATCGCAAGGATGAGGTTACCCTGCGCACCGCCCTAGCCGCGGGTGTTCAAGTTAACACCCTTGTGCAAGTCACAGATCACGATTGGTTTGGCCCCCCCTCTCGGCGAACACTTAAGCTGTTAATTGTTGACCGCGAAGGTACACAGGCTGAGCTTCCTTGCTATCACCGAAACTTCTTAGAAAAAATCTACCCCGTGGGAGCTTCAGGCTGGCTTTGGGGCACCGTTGAACTTAAGTTCCACCACCCTCAAGTTGCCACTTTTCAGCTTGAACCTCCGCCCGCAGGTCATGTCTTTGGTGACCCCTTAGAAGAAGTGGGAAAGCTGGAACCCCTTTACCCCTTGGCGGGACACCTGACTCATTCTGGCCTTGCCAAAGCCGTAGCTCAAACCTTTGGGCTATTTGTGGTAGGTTTAGAAGACGACCTTCCAGCTAGCCTGATCGAAAAATATCAGATTCCCCCCCTGCGAGAGCTTCTCTGGTCAGCTCATTTTCCTGAAACCTTCGGGCAAAGAGCCCAGGCGTTCCGCCACTTAGCCTACCGAGAGCTCTTTCACCTGCAAACCGCTGTACGCCGTCGTCCTCTGACCCAAGCTGTCTCGTTGCGTGCCAGGCAGCCCCTTTCGCGCCGGTTGCAAAAAGAACTACTGTTGCGGCTTCCGTTCGAGCTCACCCCCGACCAAGACAGGGTCATTGATGAAATTGTCACCGATCTAGAAGCCGACCAACCCATGGGGCGACTACTTCAAGGCGATGTCGGTTCGGGAAAAACCCTCGTAGCCTTTCTTTCGGCCCTACCCCTCATCGAAGCTGGTTACCAGTGCGCCCTCATGGCCCCCACCGAGCTTCTGGCCTTGCAACATGCCGAAAATGCCGGGCGCCTGTTGGATCCGCTCGGGGTACGCGTTGCCTATTTGACCGGCAACCTGCGAACCTCGGGCCGCAACGCCGTTCGAGAGGCTCTGGCCGAAGGCAACATCGACTTTGTAATTGGTACGCATGCCCTATTTTCTGCAGAAGTTCGCTTTAAAAACCTTCGCTATGTGATCATCGATGAACAGCACAGGTTTGGGGTCTCTCAGCGCCAAGCCTTGGCCCAAAAGGGAGAGCTTCCCGATTTGCTTCTCATGAGTGCCACCCCCATACCGCGAACCTTGGCACTTACCGCCTTTGGTGACCTTAAAACCTCGGTAATCCGTACCATGCCCCTAGGGCGAAAACCTATTGTCACCCACACGGCTAAGCAAAGTAACCAAACCAAGGTCTACGAGTTTGTCCGGCACGAGCTTCAAGCTGGCCGCCAGGCCTACTTCGTGTATCCGCTCATAGAGTCGAGTGAAAGCCTTGACCTCAAAGACGCCGAAACAATGGTCAAGCACCTTGCTGAAAACATTTTTCCTGAATTCACTGTTGCGATGATCCACTCGCGGGTAGAGGACGACGACAAAAAACGGGTCATGGAAGACTTTTCTGCGGGCAAGATTCAAGTTTTGGTCGCAACCAGTGTGGTCGAAGTCGGTGTCGATGTTGCCAATGCCACCTGCATGGTGATCGAACACGCTGAACGTTTTGGGTTATCCGCGCTCCACCAGCTCAGGGGGCGGGTAGGTCGTTCATCGTTGGCCAGCTTTTGCTTTTTGGTTTACAGCGAAAACTTAACCGAGGTGGGCAAACAGCGTCTTAAGGTCATGATGTCCACAACTGACGGCTTTCAAATCGCCGAAGAAGATTTAAAATTGCGCGGGCCGGGTGACTTAACTGGGGTTCGGCAATCCGGCTACTTAAAGCTTAGGACCGCCGATTTGGCCCGAGATTTTGACCTTTTAGTTCAGGCTCGTGAGGATGTCGAAGCCGTCTTTTTGGCTGATCCCGGCCTCTTGACGGTAGGTAATTCTGGTTTGCGTCGTTTGTGGGAAAAAGCCCCTCCCTTTAGCGACGATTTGGTGGCTTTATGAAACAACATTTTGAAATCATCTTTCAAACCCTGTATGATGTTGGCCGTGCCGTGCAGGTTGAGGCCGTGGCCCAGCGCTTTCCTGCGGCCAAGCCGCTTTCGTTTCAAAAGTGGCGCGATACTCCTGAATCCCTGTTGCTTCCCCTTCCGCTGATTGTTCCGCTTGACAGCGGCGATCTCGTCCTTCCCGAAGGGTGGAGCTCGGTCATCCTTCAAGCCAAGGTTTATGAAGAGGGGGTCATCACGCTCGAGTGTCGTCTAAGTGTAACGTGGGAACTAACAGAACTTCACCGAATTCGCCACACTCCCCTTGCCCAAAAAGGGCGAGACCTCACAACAGACCAGCTCATTCACTCCCAATTCCGTCAGTTTCGTGACCAGATTGACGATTTTATCGCCCTCGATCCCGAAGCGGCCGATAAAACCGAGCGAGAACAATACCGGTTATTTTGTCTGGTAGACCCGGTCAGTGATCCCGCTCGCTTTATCGACGAACATCAGACCTACTTGGCACCGTTTCTTCTAGGTGAAGACCCCGATGACCTGTTGCATACTTCACAGGTTAACCTGACCCTCAAAACACCCTTTTCGTTTCACGGCGATGACCTGGCGATTTTTGATTTGGACCGAGCGTTCCTTATAAATCCCCGGCGGGACTATGAAGACCTTGTCTTGATTTTGGAACACGCGAACTATCAGCTCTTGGAACTCCGAGTTCTGGACAAACTGCTCGACAGTTGGTTGGACGAGGCTGGCCGCATCCTCCGAGCCCCGGGAAAAAACCGTGCACGGTTTGAACTCAACCCCCTGAGGTCGTTAAGCCGTCTGTCACAAAAGCTGGGTCGTTTACAAGGACTGCGGTTGGATGCGTTGTTTCTTCTTGAAAACCTTGAAAACTCGTCGCGCATCATAGGTGACTATTATCTTGAACAGGTGTACGGCCACCTGTGCCGCATGTTCAACACACAAGGCTGGAAGCGCAACATCGAACGGCGTCTTGAACTGTTAGAAAACATCTACGCGATGACCAAATCGGACAGGTCGGAACGAACGATGGTCCTTTTGGAACTCATTGTGGTGCTCATGATCGGCTTAGAAATCGTTGCCCTGTTCTTTCCCCCCCATTAACAGTAAGTTTGCAAGGTGGATTTGATAGATCAAAGGCTAACCCAAGAGTGAGGAATTTATGATAGCAGAAGCATCGTTGAACGAATTTTACCGGGCCTATGCCCGGCTGGTCATTCGTACAGGAATTAACCTGGAGCCTGGCCGTCCCGTTTTAATTTCCACCGGGTGGGAAACCTACGGCTTTGCCGTCCAAATTTCCGAAGAGGCCTACCGTCAAGGGGCTTCGCAAGTAAAAATCGAGGTCCGTGACGAAAGGCTAACTGCGCAACGTCTTAAGTATGCGTCCGCAGACTCCTGGGCGTTGACACCTCCCGGCTTGGCCGAAGAATACCAAGGTTACGTCGACCAAGGCTGGTCGCGCGTCGCGCTAGAAGACCTTTCTGCCTCCGAAATCCTCGAAGGGGCAAACCCCGACGGCTTACGGGTGGTTCGTCAAGCCCGCAACCGGCTGACACGTCCCTATCAGGCGGCACAGATGTCCGATCGCTTTCCTTGGGTTGTGATTGCTGCGCCTAGTCCTGCCTGGATGAAAAAGCTGGGTCTGACAGAGCTCGACCTGGTCAAGCTTTTGGAGCCACTGCTACTATTAAATACCCCCGATCCCCAGGCCGCCTGGGATGCCAAGATGCGAGCCATTGAAAATCGTTGCCAACGGCTCAACGGCCTCAAGCTCAAAGAGCTTCGCTATCGGGGTCCGGGCACAGACTTGTCGATTGGCCTACGCCCCGAACACCTCTGGGTCGGGGGAGCTTCTGAAATTCAAGGGCGACCCTTTTTATGCAACATTCCCACCGAGGAAGTTTTTTCAGCACCCGATGCGTTTGCCGTGAACGGGCGTGTGGCGCTGACCAAACCTGTCAGCGTGCTGGGAGCCTTGGTCCAAGGCGGATGGCTAGTGTTCAAAGACGGCAAGGTCGTCGATTCAGGGGCCGAGCGCAACGCCGAAAACCTCAAGCGATATTTTGAAATCGATGAAGGAGCTTCACGCTTGGGCGAAGTGGCCCTGGTCGACGAGGACAGTCCCATCGCCCTCAGTGGACGACTCTTTGGCAGTTCCTTGTATGATGAAAACGCAGCTTGCCACATTGCGCTGGGAGCCGCTTACCCGATCTGCTACGCTGATCCTGATCGGCTTGTCACCGATGACGCCAAACGAAACCGAGGGTGCAATGTTAGCACCGTTCATACCGACGTGATGATTGGCTCCCCGCAGATCGATATTGATGGGTTCAACGCCCAAGGTGAGGCCATACCCTTGCTCCGTCAAGGACGCTTTACGGCAGAACTGCGCTGACGAATGGTTTTCTGGACGAGTTGATCACAGGCTTCATTGTCCTCGTTGCCGGCGTGCCCCTTGACCCACGCCCAACGGGGCTGAAACTCTTGGTTCAAGGCGTGTAGACGTTCCCAAAGGTCTTGGTTTTTAACAGGCTCTTTTGAGGCTGTCTTCCAACCGTTGGCCAACCACGAGCGTATCCACGTGGTAATGCCGTTTTTTACATACTGACTGTCGGTACGAATTTCAATCCGCTGTGGTCGGTTAGGAAGTTTGGCCACCGCTTCGAGGGCTTTGATCACGGCGGTAAGTTCCATCTTGTTATTGGTCGTAAGGTCTTCGCCGCCGCTACCGTCCCACCGTTCCCCACCACTGCGCAACAAAAAAGCCCAAGCGCCGGGCCCTGGGTTGCCGATACAGCCCCCGTCGGTGTGGATCAGCACAGCGCTAGTGTTCAACGTCGGCTCAAGCTCTTTCCGGGCCGTTTCAGGTTCCTGCGCAGGCATTGCGTTCCTGGGTTCGTACAAGCCCTGAGACAGACCTTCCCACAGTGAGGGCACCAGGGCTAGGTCAGCGGTTGTCAGCTGGGTCAACGCACCTTCCCACCCCTTGGGAGCCACAGAAAGGCGTAGCGCCCCTGTAAGCCATCCTGCCTTTCCTGGCAAAAGCTCGGCGTTGAGAGCATACAAAACATCGAGGTAAGCTAGCGTAAATTGGGCAGCCGCTTGCCGAACAAAGAAGGAGTCTGCCTGCCGTACTGCACGTTTGAGTCGGGAAAGGGTCCAGGGCCCCCGCAAAAACGGTCGATGAAACTCTTGAATGGCATGGGTTAGACCTGCAGGAAACGGCCCCGTCAGGCGTTCCTTAAGAGCAGCGACCTCGCCCCGGTCACCCACCAGACGGCCGAAACGCAACTGTCCCAGCGGAACGGTTGCCCCCACCATAGTCACCTCGTGCCTTTGCCAAAGTTGAGAAAGCTTTTGTGACCACACCGAAAAAAGCACGTAGGTCACTTCAAGTGGGGTACCATCGTTCAAAAGAACTTCATCAGTTTCAGGAGTGCTCGAAAGGGCCGTCGAGAATGCCTGCCACCACCGAACCCGTTCGGCAGGGGTAGAAAGAGCGGTGACTAAAACCGTCCATTCCGTCTCGGAAACCACCAGCACGCCCTGAATTTCGGGACGTGAGGTAAGCCCCTCAAGCATCGAATCCACCATGAGAATCTCCTTGAGAAGGTTAACTTAGGCCGGCAGAACGGCTTGATCGGGCGAAACAAAGGTCTCGGAAAAAAAGAACTCTAGGGCCGCTTCAACCGCCGAAGCAAAATGAAACGTCATTTCTGTTCTAACTTCATCGGGGATTTCTTCAAGGTCTCGTCGGTTATCTTCAGGTAGAAAGACGTCTTTCAAACCGTGCCGATAGGCGGCCAAGACTTTTTCTTTGACGCCGCCTATGGGTAAAACACGACCGGTCAGAGTGACTTCACCTGTCATAGCGACACCAGAACGAAGGGGTTGTCCCCGGAACGCCGAGACAAGGGCCGCTACCACCGTGATGCCCGCGCTCGGCCCATCTTTAGGGATAGCCCCTTCAGGAAAGTGAATATGAAGGTCACGTCCCCCTAAATCTTGCGAGGAGAGCTTCCAAAGCTGTGAGCGGGCTTTTACTAGAGAAAAGGCTATACGAGCCGATTCTTTCATGACGTCGCCCAAACTGCCAGTCAAAATTAACTCGCCCTTACCGGGAAACAGCGAAACTTCTACCGGGAGCACCTTACCCCCCACTTCTGTCCAGGCTAAGCCATTCGCCAAGCCGGGACGAGGTTCGAAGAGCAACTTATCGTCTTTCCATACTGGAAGCCCTAGGTATTCGCGGACTTTCTCGGCGGTTATCCGCAACTGGAATGGTTCACTAGCCTGTCGTAGGGTTTGCGGCTCACGGCCTTCTTCCAACAGCGACCTGACGGTTTTTCTGAGTACCTGACCGATTTGGCGTTCTAAGGCTCTCACCCCCGATTCGGCGGTGTAGTCACGGATAATCACCTTGAGAGCTTCTGCGTCAAGGGCGACATCCAGACCCTCTAGGCCATTTTCTTTGAGTTCTTTAGGTTGCAAAAAGCCTTCAGCGATTTTGAACTTCTCTAAGTCGGTGTAGCCAGGAACTTCGATGACTTCCATCCGGTCCTGCAGAGGCCGTGGAATCGTATGCAGGCTATTGGCCGTGGTCACAAACAACACATCAGACAAGTCGTAAGGCACTTCCAAATAGTGATCGGTAAAGCTCGCGTTTTGTTCCGGGTCAAGAACCTCTAAAAGGGCCGAGGCAGGATCGCCCCGGTTATCGCTGGACATCTTGTCAATTTCATCTAAAAGAAACACCGGGTTCGACGTCCCTGCGCGCTTCATCGATTGTAAGATTTTTCCCGGCAAAGCCCCGACATAAGTTTTACGATGACCTCGAATCTCGGCCTCATCGCGAACCCCACCTAAGCTGATGCGGACAAAGCTTCGCCCTAGCGCTCTGGCAATGGAACGGCCTAACGAAGTCTTTCCTGTTCCGGGCGGGCCCACCAAGCACAAAATAGGCCCCTTGAGTTTTGCCTGAATTTGCCGCACTGCCAGGTAATCCAAAATGCGTTCTTTGATTTTTTTCATATCAAAGTGATCACTATCAAGAATATCGCGGGCTTCTTTTAGGTTTTTGTTATCGTCGGTCTTTTTACCCCAGGGCAAATCGGTTACCCATTCTAGGTAGGTGCGCAGAATCCCCGCTTCGGGAGTAGACGCCTGTAGGCGGGCAAGCCGAGCACATTCTTTAAGCGATTTTTCTTTGACTTCAGAGGGGCAGTTCAAAGCTTCAACTTTTTGACGGAGTTCTCCAGCCCCGGTGGGGTCACCATCTTCGTGGCCCAATTCTTTGTGAATCTCTTTCAGCTGTTCATTGAGAAAGTATTCTCGCTGACTCTGTTCCAAACGGCCTTTCACTTTTCGCTGAATATCCTGTTGAAGGCTGGCTAGCTCGCTTTCAACCTGAATCGCCACCGCTAAATTCTCTAAGCGTGTAGCAGTGTCTTCTTCCAGAAACAAGGCCAAGCGCTTTTCTTCGGTTAAATTGAGAAGCGGTGCCAAGAGGTCTACCAGCGTATCAGGTCGATCAGCCTCGTAAATCGCCTGAAGTTTTTCTTTGGAAATTTTGTTATGAAGCTCTTTAAACTCTTTGACTGAAGTCAGAACGATCTGCATCAACGATACTGTTGCAGGGTTAACTTCTAGAGGAGTTTCGAGAGGCTGAACTTCGGCCCGAACGTAATCTTGCCGCGGAAGGTACTTGCTCATCTTGGCACGTT
Organism: bacterium; assembly: GCA_021782055.1. Next base: position 11,087 of record JAJXVP010000067.1, read on the forward strand.
CACGGCCTTCGACCAAAACACGTACCGAACCATCGGGGAGTTTTAACGTCTGAAGGATGTAGGCTACCACCCCTGTCGTGTAAAGCTCACCTTCTTGAGGGTTTTCGGCCTTAGACTTTTGAGGAACAAGAAACACCTCTTGCTTTTCAGAAAGTGCTATTTCTAAGGCCTTAACGCCAGCCCCCCGAGGAGCAAAAAACGGAGCTACCGTTTGAGGAAACACCATGACCTCCCTCAGCGCCAGCAGAGGAAGGTCTTTTTTGAGATTTTTAGACGGCCGTTTTCCCAGTAAATTCATAAAGCTCGTAGACGCTGGTCTGCGCCATCTCCCTCGGATCGGTTAGGATTTTTGGCTTAAGGCCTTCCGTAAACACTTCTTTGGTCACAACGACCATCTTATGACCGGGAATCGACGGGAGGTCATACATCAAGTCGAGCATGGAGGCTTCGACAATCGACCGCAAGCCTCGGGCTCCTGTTTTTCGCTGCAGAGCTAAGTCAGCAATCGCGCCAATCGCCGCCACTTCAAACTTGAGTTCGGTATCATCAAGCTTTAAGGCCAACTGATACTGACGAATAATCGAGTTTTTGGGTTCAGTCGTAATCCGCACCAAATCGTCGCGGGTCAACTCATTCAACGAGACGGCGACAGGCAAGCGGCCGATAAACTCAGGAATCAAACCGAACTTGATCAAATCGTCCGGGTGGAGTGCTCTGAACAAATCGTCGTGGCTCTTACCGTGTTTGGTTACTTCGGTACCAAAGCCCATGGCGCTTTTGGCAACACGGCGTTCAATAATTTTTTCAAGGCCCACAAAGGCTCCGCCACAAATAAACAAGATCTTTGACGTATCGATCTTGAGGTATTCTTGGTTTGGGTGCTTTCGACCACCCTGGGGCGGGACGTTGGCGTGAGTTCCTTCAATAATTTTGAGCAAGGCTTGCTGGACACCTTCACCCGAAACATCCCGAGTGATCGAGACATTTTCACCTTTCTTGGCAATCTTGTCGATTTCATCGACATAAACAATGCCCCGCTCGGCGGCTTGAATATCGCCTCCGGCCGCTTGAA
>JAJXVP010000412.1 GCA_021782055.1 bacterium
AAAGCAGGGCCATCAAAAGCGGTCCCAGAATAGCCCCGGCCTGGTCCATGATTTTGTGCAGGGCAAAGCCGTAGCCAGTGCCGACCCGACGGGCCGCCATCGACAAGATCGTATCTTTTGCCGGGGCACGGACCGCCTTTGACAGTCGCTCCAAAACAATAAAAAGGGCCGCCATCTGCCAGGTGCCGCTTAAGGCGAGCAGGGGAACTGAGGCCACCATGGCATAGCCGCCTAGGGTAAACGCCCAGTAAGCCTTGCTCCTGTCGACCAAGCTGCCGGTAAGGAGCCGGACGGCATACCCTAGGAACTCGGCTAAACCGGCTACTAAGCCTACCACGGCGGCGTCGGCCCCCAACAGGGCTAAAAAGGGGCCGTTGAGGCTACGGCCTGCTTGGTAGGTCAGGTCGCTAAAAAAGCTAATGACTCCGAACATCACGATTAAAATGAGGGCTCGGCGGTAGCTGGGCGAAGATTTATCGACGGGGGTTGGCAAGCTTGGCTCCTTGTGGCTGTGGTGGGGGGCCTTGCCAATCACGGTAGCGCCACCCGTGGTCGAACGGACCCCAAAAAACGTATTGTCCCGAGGACTCGGGGGTGGGAGGGATGTACCAAAAATGACCCAGTTCTAAGGTTTGGGCCTTGGCGATGCGGGGCGCAAGAAGGTTAAACAGCTGGGCCGTCTCAGCCGGGCTGGCGTTGAACATTAAACTAACACTGACCAGGCGCTTTTGCGCAAAGAGAACGTCCAGCCAGGCGTTTTTAACCGCTACGGCAGGCGTGGAAACCAAAAGAGTTCCTTGCGTGGGTGATTTAGTTTGCGTGAAGGTTATGGCCTGTTTGGTCAAGCTGGACATCAGAACGGTTTGGGGACTGCCCGGAACCCACTGCTGAAGAACTACCCTCAACGGCAAGGGACGAGGCGGCGCGCAACCCAGACCGAGCATAAGAAGTGGTGCGAGGGTGGTGAGAAACCTTCTGGGTGTGCCCTGAGGCATGCAAATCCTCCAACGACGCAAAAAGTTCATAGTAGCGCTGGGCCACCTGGGGGAGCGAGCAAAGCTCGATGGCTCGCTTCCGGGCTTGGAGCGAGCATTGCCTGAGTGCTTCGGGACGGCTTAAAAGCTGTTCTATCCCGTTCGCCAGTGCTTTGGTATCAAACGGAGGTGCCAAGACCCCTGTCTCGCCCGGAATGATCATATCAGGATTGCCGCCGATGTGAAAACCCGCGACCGGAACCCCGCAAGCCATCGCCTCAACCATAGCGTTCGAAAAGTTTTCTTGACGGGAGGGGAGGAGCACCAAGTCTGCGGCATTGTAGGCCACAACCAGGCTCAGGTCGTCTTCGAGTTTGCCTAAAAACCGGCACTCAAGACCCTGGGGAAATTGCCGGGGTGACCAAGAGGCGCCCGCAATGAGAAGTCCGAGGTTGGGAAGTCGCGAAGCCAGCTGGTTTACCGTCTCGGTCAACAGGTCGAGGCCCTTTCGCGGATCTTCGTTGAGGTCTAAACCGCTCAAAAGTAACCACTTTCGGTCGGACGAAAGCTTGAGCAATGAACGGGCCTGGTCTTTGGGCAGGGGGCGGTACAGCTCGGTATCGATACCGTTGGGAATCACGTGAAGGGGGCGATTTCCTAAAAGAGAGCTTCGCTGGGCTTGTTCACCGAGCCAGCGGCTGGGGGTTACCAAGGTGAGGGGAACCTGTTCCCAAGCGGCTGCTTTTTGCCGCCAAATGCGCCGAGAAAGATCATACTTGCGTTGCGAACCCAGGGCGGTGCAATGACCACACTGTTGGGTAAAACACTGTTGATCGCAAGCATAGTGGTCGCCGCCGGTAAAGGCCCACATATCATGAAGGGTCCAAACGATGGGGCCGGGGAGCTTTTTCCAATCGTTAATGCTAAGCATGCCCTTTTGAACCCAATGCAAGTGAATAATATCGGGGGCCAGTCGCCGTAACCGTCCCAGCACTGGGCTAAAAGGGACCCAGGCCGGCGAAAACATGGCACCGCTCCGGTGGGGGTAGGCCGCCAGGGGCAGTTGGTCAAGGAAAGTCCGAAGTCGTGTAACGGCTTTTTCGCCGGCATTGCGGGGGCCAAGCACTGTGGGGTCGTCCGACTTTTTATCTTGCACCACCATGAAGGACTCCAACCCGAGTTCGAGAAACCCTTGGTGGAGGCGGTAGGCGGCTTTTGCAGCCCCTCCCTTAAGATCATTGGTATTGACGACGGCGACTTTAATCGTGAACCTCCGGCGGATAGGTGAATACTCTTTAATATGCCACAAACGTTACTATGCCACAAAACTGCGTTGAGGAGCTTAAAAAAATCTTAATTGCAAATCTTGATTGCACACGTGATTATTTTTTTCTTGACAGAATTTTAACGATGGATTTATCATTTTTAAACTAAGACTAGGAGGTCTGGTTTATGAAAGTTTTTGCTGAAAGTGAGTCAAAATTGACTTATGAAGCACCCAACTTGGTGGAGTTAGGGAGCGTTACTGTGTTATCACCGGTGATAAAGTTCCGGAAATCATCGGTTTCCGAGTTCCGCTTTTGACATGAAAAGGGCGGCCCTTTATGGTGTTGTTATTCAGGCAATACCAAAAGGAAAAACCGCCCTATGAGTCA
>JAJXVP010000068.1 GCA_021782055.1 bacterium
TATCCAAGAATCTCTGAGTATTGTGTTCCGTGCGACTGCACGCGGAACGTCACATCCGCCCATTGCTCCTGTACCGACAGCCGAAACCAGGGTGTTCCTGGGTTGTACGATTTTTGTTCAAACCGTTCGCTAGCGTACTGCTTGGCCGCTCCGCTGTAACGAATGGTCACTTGTTCCCCCGGTTCCGGTTCAAAGGGGTTGGTGATCCAGTAGGTGCCCCACAGTTCTGTTACTTGGTTGCGAAGCGTCCTGTAGGCCGCGGCGGGGAGCTTTTCGGCTTCGACACCTTTACGTCGGGTAAGGTTCTGCACGCGGCTCAAGTTGTATTGCAACAACAGGTTGCCCGAAAGGGCCAGCAGGTACCAAGCTCCATCACAGTTCACCAAAAACAGCGGGGTAACCTCGCTAGGTTTACGCGGGGGCTGGGGTTCGACGTACAGTCGTTCACCGGCTTCAACGGCGTCAAGAACCTCACGAAGAAAACGGTAATCAACCTTCCACGCAACGGTATTTTTAAAGACTACCGGATTTAAGCGCTCTTCTTTGACTTCTAGCTCGGCGGCCAAGAGTTTGACAATGCGGGCCGAGGGGAACGGCATAAGCCCTTGCGATTGGTTGATAGCATTCAGCAAGGGGAGAAAGTTCAACCCCTCGGCATCGGGAACTTTTGCCCACCCCGCGGCATCAATAGTGTGTTTTGTTGTGTAAATGCCTTTTTTGGCCTGTAAAAAATCCTCGTCGGGGTGCCCTGAGTGCAAATAGGGTACAATCTGTTCTCGAAAAACGGCTACATGAGTAAGAAAGCGACGATCTTGTCGAGCTTCCATCGGGGAACCATCGGGGCGAAACTCTTCAGCCCAATCGTCATAGGTAAAACGACCCTCTTCGATAAGCTGGCCCAACATCCAAAGTACCGATCGCACAGTTTCAAGATTGGCTGACATGGCGCACTTGACCTCTTTGCTTAAGCTAAGGAGGGGAGAATTTGGTGGCAGAGGGACTTGAACCCCCGACCGAGCGGATATGAGCCGCTTGCTCTACCGTCTGAGCTATGCCACCGAACAGCGCGCTCAAACTAACAGAATCTTTTTTTTTCGTCAAGCTCGGAAATCCTCCTTACGCTTGCCAAAGGGGAAAATCCTGCGCTAAGATGAGCTAACTCATGCCGGCATCTTCAACAAAGGGGGAGTTTTTCCCTCAGGTTCTGAACAGCATCAAGGAGCGAGCCCGAAGCGATTCGTGGCTCACCGTTCTGCAGACGGGGTTTTCCTCGCTTTCAGACGACCTCTTGCCAACCTATCTAGCCCTTAGGGTCTACCTCAAGCAACAATCTCAAGAGAATCTTTGCGGTGCCCTCGAAGAATTTGAACCGCACTTGGCCAAACTGGTCAGCGCTTTGCCCAACCCCTCACTTCCGTCCACCCTGCGCAAAGCGCGCGAGCTCTTTCTCAAAACAGAACATCCTGAAATCAACGGTGTTGTAGACACAGACATTGGTGCCTACTTTCAGGCACGCTTTGATAAAAGCCTCGATACAGCCCGAAGCATCTATCAAAGGTTATCTGTCAAATACCCCGAGGCCGAAAGCCGGGCCACGCTTTTGCGTTGGCACCGCACCTCGAACCCGCTCTTTGCCCCGTTATTTGTCAGACTCACCGAAGATTTGGCAGACCGCTCTCTAGAATCCATCCGTCGCACCATTGTCTATATTTTACGGTGTTTCGGTTCTGGCCCTAGGGGAAAAAACTGGTCCTTACTTGAACCCATACGCACGGCTCTGAGGGCTCTACCCGCTTCAAAAGCACGGGCGGCTCAAGTTCTTGACCGCTTACGCGCCTACTCCCGCGAAGCGGAATGGCATACCCAAGAATTTGCCTCGGTATGCGATGTTTTGCAAGATTACCTCGGTGACCACCTTTTTGAACGCAAAGAAATTCGACTTGTCCTGCCCAAAAGCTTTTCGGACCAGTCCCAGCGTCAAACCAAAGCCAAAATCGTCACCATTGATGTGGCGTCGGTTACCTTTACCGAGCATGACCTCAAAGAGATTTTGATCAACCCCAAAATTCAGGGTCTTGAAAACATCGCCCTAACCTACTGTTGGCAGTATTGGCTAAAAACAGGCGACGCGGGCTTCGAAAGTAAGGTCTCGGTGTATTCCGCCCGGCATCACAGCCCCCACGCGAGTATCTACCAGGTCATCAAGGACGGGCAGGCCCGAGGTGTCGCGGATGAAGAAATCTTGTACGCGATTTATGCCATCGTAGCCCGTGATAGTCCGTACGAATACAATGTTCGAAAAGACATTTATATGCAGTCGGTCTGGCGCCGGATCAAGCCGGGGGAACAACCAAAACCCGTCATTGAAGACACCCGAGCCTGGGCCGAACAGCTTATAAAGAAAGAAAAGAAAGAACGCAAAGAACGTCGCAAACGGGCAACCCTCTTGGTCGAACGTCAACGACAAGAAAAGCAAGAGCTTCGCAAGGCAGCCGCTCAAGCGGTGCAACAAAAAAAGCAAGAAGACGCTCAAGCGCGTACCCGAGCCGAAGCTAAAGTTACGCTCATGCGTGAAGAAGACAAAAAGCGCCGCGAACGAGCCCGGCAGTCCCTGAGCGCCCCGGCGTTGACCTCGGCTTGGACAAAGTATGACGGCACAGAGCTTGAAGTAACCTCGCTGAAAGAGCGTATTGATGAGTTGCAAAACGGTCGTGAAAAAAATCTTCACGTTTTGTTTCGTAGCCGCTTAGAAGAAACGATCCAACAGTACCTGAAAGCTTTCGCGTCGGAACGAGGCCTTGATGTCAAAAACGTACAAAATACGTTAGCGGTTCTGGCCATCAAAGATTTTCTTTTGGCCAACTACGAGGCCAAGACCCGCAGCTGGATGCTGTCAAATGAACGCCTTAAAGTTCGGGACCTTGGTCTTGAAGTCAACGACGTGGAACCCATTGTCGAAAACTGTTTAGCCCGCTTGGCCGAACCGGTAACAGTTTAGGCACCTCCAAGGAGATTTCATGCCCCCCTTTACCTACCGTTTTCGCGTGCGGCCTTTTGATTGTGACGCCTACGGTCACGTCAACAATGCCGTCTATTTAAATTACTTAGAAATGGGGCGGCTCGAAATGGTTCGGGCTCAAGGTCTGGACTATCAACAGCTGGTCACGCAAGGCTTTGGCATCTGGGTAGCGGAGGCTCAGCTGACTTTTTTAGCGCCTGCCCTACCCGAAGAAGAGCTAGAGCTAGAGATCTTCCCCAACCGAATAGGAGCGGCCACGGTAGAAATGAATCACCGGCTGCACCATCTCGGGGGCTCGGACGTTCTCGCCGCCGTTTTAAAGCTAGCCTTTGTCAAAACGGCAAATGGTCGGCCCACACGCTGGCCTGAAGCCTGGCGAAAAGCCTTCGAAGCGCTTACACCAACTTCTCACGCCTAGCCTCGCTTAAAAACTGGGCGTTCCAGTACGGTCGATTCACAAACTCTTGCCGTTCCGCCGGGTCTTCGATACAACTCGACAGGGTTTGCAGAGCCTTAAGTCCACGTCCCAAGATGGTCAAGCGGTGCGCTTCTGTGTCAGATTGCCGTTCAATGGCGCGAAAATGCCACAGGTAGATCCAGGGTGAAAACCGACTCAGTTCCATAAGCGCTTTGCGACTCAAGAGTTCTTGGAACGCTTCGTGGGCCTCTTTTTTAAAGCCCTTCAACGAGGCAGCCTGAGCCTTTAGCGCTAAAAAGAGCAGTTCCAGAACTCCTCCCTCGGGTAAAGGCAAGGCTTTGTCCTCGATCAAAGAATACCCACTCGAAAAGCTTAAACGGTCGCCCGTGTAGGGTTGAACCTTCAAATCTGAGGGGGCTTGGACTAAAAGATCCCAAGCCCGTTCAGGGTCCCGTTGCAACAGGGCAGACTCGGCCCGGTACACGACAGCTTCTAGGTGGGCAGGCGTTTCAGTCATGAGCTTTTCGGCCTCTTCAAACCTGTTCTGGTACGCAAGGCACCGCCCCGCCCACAACCGAGCCAACGCCCGAACTTGGGGTAAGGCCAGCTCGCCAGCCCTACGGCTTAAGGTCTGCAACCGATTCTCGGCCTCTTCGTAGCGCCCCAGCTCAAAACTCAACCGGGCTCGATAAAACTGAAAGGCCGCACTGTATTGGTGCAAGCCGCCTTTTCGCGCTAAGGGCTCCAGCCGGTCAAGGGTTTTTGCACAGCCTGTTAATTGCCCGGCTAAAAAGCGAGCGCAGGCATCCCAGAGGCCCGCCTGAATGACATGAAAGCTATCACCCCACTGTTCCGCCAACCTGCCTGCCATTTCAAAATACTCGCGGCCTTCTTCGTTTTTTTGGCGCATGAGTAAGGCTTGCCCGATGTCGATACCCGACCGAATTTCGACATTGGGGAGGCGTCGTTCCTGCGCACCAGCTAAGGCTTTCTTGAGCAAAAGGAACCCTTCGGCGACCGAAGCCTGCAGCAAATGCCAACGACCCAGCTGAAGAGTCCACTCCAAAACCGGAAGCTTTTCGGTTACCGACGAAAACCCCTTGCGGAACACCTCGAGGCTTCCTTGATCCCAAGCTTTTTCGGGTTGATTTAAAGCAAAACGGAGTTTAAAAGCCGCACTGGTCAGAATCAGCCGTTCGCGGGCCTCTTCCTGGGGTACATCTTGCCACCGCGACAGTTGTAACAACGGCAAAAAGTCGCCTTCGCCTCGGTTGATTTTTTGACTGACATACGCCGAAAGAACCTCAAGGGCAAAGTCGTACTCTTGCCCTTGCAAAAGCACTTCCCAGACCACCTCCGAAAGGCGTTTGCCTTGCTTTTGCCAAGCCTCCCGAAGAAATTTTCCCAACTGTGACGCCAGGAGCTTTCCTTCTTCACCTAACAACTGGGCCAAACGGTCCTTAAAATCTGGTCGAAGGGCTAGGTTGCGCGTGCCAAAGATCAAATACCCCAGGGTCTTTAGGCTGTCGACCTTGTCACGGGTTACGGCGGCGTCTTCGCCAAAGTACTCAAAAAAGCGGATTAAATCCTCTTCGTCCAACAGCGACTGCCCCAATAAAAACACGTAGTAAACTTTTTGATGGGTAATTCCCAGAGCCTCTAAAAGCATCCAGGTCGGGTCCTCGGTGGGTTGATTTTGCCAACGGCCTTCTTGCGCCCCCCAGAACCAATGGGCTAAGGCAGCCCCTCGATCCTGACAAACTTTTAAAACCGCTTCGGCGGGTAAATCCAGACGCTCTGTCCATTCTCGTCGTGACCTTTCCTGTTCCAAACGGGTCAAGCTCAAGCTGGGAAAGGACCAAGCAACACTGGTCATTGTCGATAAAAACTCTGTTTCGCGCTGTGGCGACTCTAAAATAATGATCCGCAGGCCTTCTTTATTTACTAAGGGAGTCAAAAGGCGGCTTAGTAAGTCCGAGGCCGCCTCAGGAAACTTTTGCGGTGACAAAAATAAAAAGACCGGGGGCAAACCTTCAGCCCTGAGGCGGGCAACCTGAGCCGAAAAGTACCCTAAAAGTGCCCCATAGGCGTCAAGGCTACTGCGATCGCCTGCATAGTCAGCCCCGCCACGGCTGGTAAGCAGAAATTCCCATTGGGGATTCTGAGGCCACAGAACCGCTTCTTCACCGGTCAGGTAACGGGGAATCTCACTAACAAACGTCGGGTCGACCTGGGCCAACAGCTGACTCAACGCATCGCGGCTATCTTGCAGGGGGAACACCACCGGAAAGCCTTCGCCAGTGCCGAACGTCTGCTTTAAGACACGGATCACAATGGCTAACTTTTCGACAACGTGCTCGGACTTCAGTCTTAGCACTTTGCCGCCAAGGTCGGCCATCTGTTTTTCTAAGGGCCCGCTTAAGGCCTCCCGCCACCCCGTTAAGTCTAAAAAATCCCCATATTCCCAGCTTTCACGCCCCGACGACAACTGAGGGCCCAGAACTTGTGTCAGATCGCCTTCGGCCAACGGAAAGCGACCGACCAACTGCGGGGCAACTTCGGGCCCAGCCCAAACAGCCTCGGACTGAGGCGCCTGAAAGAGCAAGCTTTTCAACCGACCAAAGATCAAATCCTCGTCGGTTCCCTCGTAGGCTTCCCAAACTAGGTTGTAGCCAAAAAGATCTTCCTTTTTTTTATCGAGGGATTCAGCTGTCATAAATAAAAATTCAGAGATCAAACTGAGAATCTTTTCGCGCCCCGGATGAAACGAAAAAAGAAAGTAGCCATTCTGCTCTTTGACAAACTTGCCACCGCGATGAACACCAAGATGAATCACCAGGTCAAAAACTTCTTGAGCTTCGCGTGGCCGCAGACGCTTAAACTGAGGAAAAGCCGAAATTTCTACCATGACGTACAGCATACCTATGATTTTCGGGATAAAAAAACCTATGCTTGACGGATTTCCTAGGCGAGGTTAGAATTTGACCCAGAGAGCTTATGGCAGACATCACGCAAAACTTCATTTTTAATCCGCTATGGGCTCAAGTCTTTGCACTCCTAGCGCTTTACCTGACTCTACGAAACATCACTCTAAGCAAAAAACTCGTTGTTGGTAGTGATTTTCAACAGCTCATCCTTGTCTTATTCTTTGGCAGCATCCTTTTTGCCGTGTTGGGTCTGGCGGGTATCCCCGCCTACCAGCTCCCGGTTACCTTGGCAGTTCAGGCCATCTCTGCAGGGATTTTTCTCAAAATCTTGGGGCGCTACACCAAAAAGAATTACTATGCGGGCTGGCTCTTGGCACTCAATGCCGTGGGCTTCCTCATCTCGGTCACCCTCGCGGCCTTGCAAACAGCATGGTTTTTTCATTTTTGGGAATCGGCCCTCATTGTCACGAACTGGGGCTACGTTGCCTATCAGTTCTATGAAGTATCTCAATACAACACGCCCAAGTCAGGCGTGCTCTTGGACGCACGGGGAACTCTGACCAAACTGACGCTTTGGATTCACGCCGTAATTCTGTTGCTTGTGCCCTTTGGTGGCTATCAGATCCCCCTGGTACAAATGGTTCTACTTCCCCTGTCCACGCTTGTCTACTTGTGGACCCTTACCTTTTGGCATAGGCGGGCCTACGCCCGCATGTCGCACCAACGAGATTTAATGGAAAAAAACATGAACTCACAGTACGAGTTCATGACCCGCATCGGTAATGCGATCGCCGAAAAGCTAGACATTGACCGTGTCCTTGACTTCGTTGTCCACTCGGCGGTTAAAACGGCAAATGCCGATGGCGGCGCGATCTTTTTAGTCGACGAGTTCGATGACGTTTTGCGTGTCAAAGCAGTCGAAGGCGATTTTCCGCCCCCCTACGACGTTCCGGCCAAGGTTAAGCTCAAAGCCAATAACCTCGAAAACTTTTTCAAATCCACGCCCATTCCCCTCGGCGAAACCATCATTGGCGAGTGCGCCGCCACGGGGAAACCCATCTTTGTTCGTGATTCCAAGCTGGACCCTCGGATGGTTCACAACTCTCGCATGGACCAGATTTACATCGCTTCGCTCATTTTGACGCCTCTGATGCAGGGTAAAAAGGTCTTTGGGGTGTTGGCCATAGCCTCGCGAAAGAGCAACCACCTGTTTACGCGCGAAATTCTGGGGCAAATTAAAACTTTTGGCGATTATACGTCTTTGACGATCAACAGCCTGTACACCTACCTCCAGCTTCTTGAAAAGCAAGAAATGGAACGGGATTTGGGGATCGCGGCCGAAATTCAAGGCCAGTTGTTACCGTCACACTTACCTCGCGTTTCTAGCATCTCTTTGGCGGCCTTCTCTCAGCCCGCCAAAGGGGTATCCGGCGACTACTACGACATTATCAATATTCGCAAGGGCCAAATTCTCCTTACTGTCTGTGATGTGGCAGGCAAAGGAATCCCGGCCAGCTTGGTCATGGTCATGATACGAACCATCACCCACCTAGTAGCCCGGCAGCCCCAGATGACGGTCAGCCGCATCCTCGATATCGTGAACTGGGGAATCGCCGGACGGGTTAGTTTGGACCGTTTTGCCACGGTAGCTATGTTGAGCTACGACTTTGCCTCCCATCAGCTCGAGTATTCTAATGCCGCGCACCACCCGCTTTTGATTTATCGTGCCGAGCAAGATGACTTTGAAACGCTCGATACTGAAGGAATTCCTATTGGATTGGAACGGAAAACCCGCTATAATCAAATTAACACGGTCTTAAGAAAAGGAGATCTGATTGTCCTTTACACTGATGGCATCATCGAGGCTATGAATGAAAAAGGACAGCAGTATTCGTTAGAGTCGTTGCAGGTGGTCATTCGCGAGCATCACCAAGAATCGCCCGAAAAGCTGAAAAAGCTTATTATTGCGGACTTGGAAAAGTTTGTGGGTAAGGCCAAGCAACACGACGACGAGACCTTTGTCTTGATGAGAGTGGAACACTAAAAGGGGTAGACGATGGATTTAAAGATCAGGAAGAGTGCAGAAACCTACATCATCGACGTCAACGGCGAAATGGATCTTTATAATTCCTATAGGCTGAAAGAATTGGTGATGAAAATGCTTGAAAAGAAAGTCGAGCAGTTTGTCATCAATATGGAAAACGTCGACTATATCGATTCCTCAGGCATTGGGGCGTTGATCTACATTTGTTCCACCATCAAAAAGATGAATTTGAAGCTGGTGATTTGCAACATTCACGGCTCCGTCAAAAAAGTCATCGAACTAACCAAGCTCATGGGCTACTTCCCCATCGCAGGAACAGTAGACGAAGCTATTCAAAAAATCGCGGCGGAATAAACAGGAGAAACCCATGTCCCAAGAACAAATAAAAGAAATTCTGGTCAACGAAAATCACCCCTTATTTGACAAGACGGGAATGTTTAACAAAGAATTCCCCTCCGATTTCCGACAAATTCGCTACTTCACCCTGCTTATTGTCCAAAAGGCCCCCCCAGAAATCAAAGAAATTAACCTTTTGGAACAACAAATCAGTGAAATTATCAAAAATGCCGTGAAGCACGGCAACCGGAACAACCCCGACAAAAAAATTCGCATCTGGTATTCTTTTTCAACCACCCATGCTCACCTCATCGTTCAAGACGAAGGCGAAGGTTTTCAGGGCATTGAAGAGTGGAACTCCTTTAATCGCAAACGGCTTCAACTGTTTCAGGATCAAAACTTTGACGAGTTGGGAAACTTTGTTTCCTTCCGCACCCAAAAAAGTGACGAGCATGACGGTGGCAATGCCATGTTCGCGGCCGTAGAGTATTGGAACGATGGGGTTGTCTACAATACCAAGCGCAATGCTGTCGCGGTTGGTAAAACCTTTCCCCAACGCCGTGTCAGTGTCGAAATTGGCAAATAACGGCTAAAAAATCCGCCAGGGGTTCTTTTCGATCCCCTCGGCGGCACTAAACTTAGGCCTGGTGTAGGGTTCACTGGCCTTTGTTAAGTCCCCCTGGACATCCGAGACTTTCCAGCCTTTTTCTGTATGGTCTACATAAATAGTACCATAGGCACGTCCTTTTCCCTCGACCCAAAAAGGAGCTCGTAGCTCCTCTGAGCCGCCCGAGGCTTCCCAGGCACCTAAACGAAACGCTGTAAGCTTTCCCGCTCCCTTTAGCTCGGTTTCAAGTACAGCGGTAAGGTAGCTAGCCCAAGAAGGGTCAAGTTGCTCCTGAGAGACTTTTCCTTTAACTAAGGTCGCCAAAAAATCATAGGCGGTTTTCGCAGCTGGCTCGGCCAAAGTAGCTAAAGGACCCAGAATTTCATCTTGCTCCTGAGGCACCAGGTCGGGGTTTCGTACTTCAAGCAGAAACTCTTTGCCACTGAGCAATTTTTGAAGAGCTGTCTGGCTGGGTTTAACCGGAGGTGCCTGAGGTTGGGGAGGCTTGGCCCCCGGGGGAGGCGGTACATTTACCGATGGGTGAGCCACTCCAGGAGTTTTACCACCAGTAGAAGCTTTTGCCCCATGAGGGGCACACGACAGGAAGGCACAAGCCATCAAGGCGACATAGAACAAGGTTCTCACAAGCTTTAACCTAGCCCATGACTGGACAGTGCGTCCAGAAGCACCTAAAATCTCGCTGTGACCGAGACTCAAGCAATTCTTCATCACCTGGAAAATGACTTTATTCGCCCCGTGCGCGACCCGTTGTGGAAGCACATCTATTTAACGCCGGCGCTAGAAAGGACCCTTCACCTGACCCCGTTTGTCCGCTTGGGGCGTTTACGACAGCTAGGGCTGGCCGTTCAGGTTTACCCTGGGGCTACCCATACCCGGGCTAACCATAGTCTGGGGGTCTTTCACCTTGCAAAACGGATTATTCAAACGTTAGTCCGCTCACCGGCCTACCCGGGGCATCTAACCTTAGAAGGGGTACAAGCCTTTTTGTGCGCTGCCCTTTTTCATGACCTGGGACACTTTCCGTATGCCCACACCCTCGAAGACGGTTTAACTATGCCCCGGCATGAACAGCTTTCGGCCCAGGCGGTACTTGCCGAGCCTTTAGGCCCGTTACTGCGCCGTGAGGTAGGGACTGATCCGGCCCTCGTTGCCGCGATTATTGATCATCGGTTGACCTACGCCCCGGCGACAGAACAGCTAAATTTTTTCCGCCGCCTCTTGTCGGGGGTTCTCGACCCAGACAAACTCGACTATTTAAATCGTGATGCGTACTTCTGTGGGGTACCCTACGGAATTCAGGACGCTGACTTTATCGTGAGCCAAATTGTCCCCCACCGTGAGTTTGGTATTGGGTTGTCTCCGAAAGGTATTTTGTCTGTCGAACACCTGTTGTTTTCAAAGTACCTGATGTACAAATCGGTTTACTGGCATAAGGGGGTGCGTTCGCCCTCCGCCATGATCAAAAAAGCTCTGCACTTGGCGCTTAACGATGGGGTACTCAAGAGTGCTGATCTGGTGAACGAAGATGATGTAAGTTTTGCCGTAAAGATGTCGGGAATGCCCCATCGTGCCTTGCAGAAAATTCCACTGGCAGAGCAACCCGGCCGGTATATTACCTTGTGGGAACAAGCCTGGGATGAAAACGCCCTGTTCGCGCAACGGTTGGCTACCGTTGACGCTAAGGATGCCACCGAAGACGAAATTCGCCGTGAGATTGAGCGTCAAACGGGCGAAAAGCTTGACCCTGAAGATATAACGATTGATGTTCCCCATTCGGTTTCGTTTGATGTTGACCTGCCCATCCTCAAAGAGGGTCGAGCGACGCCTTTTCCCGAGGCCGGTACCGTTTTTGATAAATCGGTCGTTCATGGCTTTACCACCCACCTCAAACGTTTGCGACTTATCGGTCCCGAGCGCTTGAAAGGTCGAATCCGTAATGCGCAGAGCTTTTTTGTGTAAACTCTGGGCTTTGGCGAGTGGCCTCGCCTTGCAACGTCGAGCGTCAGACCTTAAACTCAAGTCAGGAGTGATTGATGCGCGTCCATAATCTGATGAAAGATCTGGTCATTCAGAAGGTCGAGGAAATGTTGCCCGCTCATCCCAACTTCGCTTTATGGTCGATTGGTGAGCAATCGGGTGCAAAACTCGACGTGGTTTGCTATGTTCTCAATCGAATTCCTCCCCAATATGTCGTCTCGGGGCGTGGCTTGGCCTACAACGAATCCCTCGACTACCGTGAAAAGCTTCAAAAGCTGGCTGATGTAACCCGCCTGGTCAAAGAAGGGATGGAAGTCGTCGGCTCCCGTCGCCGCGAACGTCCCCAAGAGTTGCCTCTTGAAGCGCACGAGGGTCAGTTTTTTAACTTTCCGTCAATTATTGGACGGCTTTTGGATGGTTCGAACTTTGCACCTGTACACGACCTGAGTGTCAGCTTGTTGGCCGACGGTCAACTAGTTCCCGTCATTGACCCTAACTGGCAAAACCCCTACCACCTGATTGCCAACACTGCCGGGACCTTCCTGTTTTGGCCACGACCGGTTCCGGCTCAACCCGGTGAAACTCTTAGGATCTTCAAGTTTGAGCTAGCCGTTGAAGATCCGCGCTTTGAACCTCTCCACTACATGGTGGAACTGACTCTGACCGCGGAGAATGACTTTGTGGACTTCGTCAATACAACCGAAAGTACCCGGATCAAAGACCTGTACCTTTTTCCGCGCGACGACTTGTAAGCTTTTTTTTCTTCTTTTTGGCCTTGG
>JAJXVP010000413.1 GCA_021782055.1 bacterium
TCGATTCCTATACCCTTCGCCCGCAAGATTTGTCTGATCTTGTCAAAGAACCTCGTGACTATACGGTGTTTTCTGCTGGTCCCAGCTTGGGCGCCCAGTTTTTTAGCTGGAATCAGAACCCCCGCAATAAAGATAAGCCGTTCTATTCTTGGTTCACCCAGGCAAAATTTCGTCAGGCGATGAGCTGTTTCTTTAACCGACAGAGGGTCATCGACCAAGTATACCGGGGGCTCGCCGAACCGGCGTTGTGGTTCTTTGCCAAACCCAACCCCTTTTTTGACCCTTCGATTCAGCAAACCTACCTGTATGACCCAGCGCGTGGCCTGCGCCTTTTGGCCGATCTTGGTATCCATCCTGGTCCCGATGGGCGTTTGCGCGATGCCCAAGGCCATGTCATTGCCTTTACCCTGACCGTGAACAACGACAGCAACCTCCCCATCGATATTGCCAACGTCTATGCGGATGAATTAAAGAAGGTTGGGATTACTCTCACCGTGCGTCCCCTGGATTTTCAAAAAATTGTTGATAGTCTGTTAAAGACCTATGATTGGCAGATGATTTTGATCGGGTTGTCGGGTGCGAATTACTTTCCTACCCAGGGCGACAATGTTTGGTTATCGCAGGGGAATTTGCATCTGTGGAACCCGCTTCAAAAGACACCGGCCACTCCGTGGGAAGCTCGGCTAGACAGCCTATATTGGCAGGGGTACGCGACGCGTGATCATGCGAAAGCTCAACAGATCTGGGATCAATTTCAGCGTATTGTTTTAAACGAAGTTCCCCTACTGTATACGGTATACCCCGAAGTCTTTCGCGCGGTTCGCAACCGATGGGGAAATGTCGCCGTCGACAACGTTGGGGCGCCTGACATGAATTATGTGTACTTGACGCCGTAAGTCGGGTACTGGGACTGCAGGATTCGTTGGGAGGTTTTGTGAAGCAGAAATCTGGCTCTGTGGCTTGTTTTGTCGACAACCTGGGTGCTCCCTGGCGGTCTTGGTCCGCGGGACACCCTTTGGCGTCCTTTTTAACCAGCCGAATTTTGACCATGGTGGCTGTTTTGTTTCTTTTGGGTTTGGGTGTGTTTGGCCTCATGAGTTTGGCACCGGGCGACATCGTCGATAACTATGTTCGTGCTCAGCTTCTTAATAGTTCGTCGGTCATGACCCAAAACAACGTTTTGACGGCGGCCGAAATCGCGGCGATGAAGCATCGGCTGTGGTTGGACCGTCCCTTTTGGGAGCAATATGGGCATTGGTTGTGGCGTGTTTTGGTGGACCATGATTTGGGACGGTCGCTTTTGTCGCAGGCTCCGGTACTCTTTTTAGTGTCTACCCGCATGGTCAATTCTTTAATCCTCAATTTACTGTCATTAGTGTTCCTAACGTTGACCTCGTTTGCCCTGGGAATTTGGCTGTCGTCAAAAGCCGGTACCAAGTGGGATGTCGCGGCGGGCTTTGTCAGCTTGTTTCTGAATGCGTTTCCAGGCATCTTACTGCTTTTACTCTTGCAGATGTTCGCCGCCTCGACCCGCTGGTTCCCCGTCACGGCCTACCCTAGTGAAAGTTTCGGTGGCAACTTTTGGGCCTTTTCTGGTTCGTATTTGTATCATTTGACTCTGCCGCTCTTGGGGGCATTTTTAGGGGGAATTGGCGGGTCCTTGCGGCTGATTCGTGCTACGATGCTCGAACAATTGGGGCAACCCTATGTCACGGCACTCAGGTCGCGGGGAATCTCTGAAGGACGCATTCGCTTCTTTCACGCGTTTCGAAACACGATGAACCCCTTTATCACCGGGGCGTCAGGTCTATTGGCCGATTTATTTTCAGGCTCGTTGATCCTCGAGATTATCTTTGCCTACCCCGGCATAGGCCGCCTCATGTATGAAGCGGTGATACAAAAAGATATCAATCTGGTGATGACCAATATCATGTTTATCAGCTTTCTGATTCTGGCGGGAATGTTGCTCTCGGATATCGCCTTAGCGCTGGTAGACCCCCGTATCAGGTATGGCAAAGCATGAAACGTTTTTTGACGGTTTTAGGACACAGGCCCGTTGCCGCCGTTTCACTGACGGTTTTGGTGGTCATGTATTTGGCGATGGCCTTTTGTGAAGTGCTTTCTCCTTATGACCCCACACGGCTCTTTCCCGACGCTTCGGATCATCCTCCGAACCTTTGTTGGTATTCGTCTCAGTGGGGTTTTGGTCCCCAAGTCCAGCGCATGGTTATGATTGACGAAGTTTCACGGCAATACGTTCGTATCAAAGGGGAGTACGACCCCGTGCACTGGGGTGTCACCGCTGACCCTGTGAAGCTCTGGGGCTTTTTACCCCTTAGCTGGCACGTGTTTGGCACCGATACCCACAGCGGAGCTGACCCGGTTTTTCTTTTTGGTACCGACAACCTGGGCCGCGACCTTTTTAGCCGCATTTTGTATGGAGCTCGAATCTCACTCACCATAGGGTTTGTGGGGGTGGCGGTTTCTTTGACCCTTGCGTTACTTCTGGGCGGCTTAGCAGGGTACTACGGAGGGTTTTGGGATTGGCTGATCATGCGACTCTGCGAACTTTTGATTCTGATTCCCGGTTTGTACCTTTTGCTATTTTTAAGGTCGATTCTCAGTG
>JAJXVP010000414.1 GCA_021782055.1 bacterium
ATCAGCCGAATGGTGGCTTGTTGGTAGGCTTCCTCAGCCTTGACCAGGCGGTAAACGTCCTGATCCTGTTGTTCGAGAACAGTCATGGATTTCTCCTGAAGATTCCAAATAGGCCCAGACGCGCGGCCGCTGTGCAGATCCGCACTTCCCCAGGGTTTTCCCTGAATACGCCAGTTATGCGGACGCTTTAATATAGCTTGGCAGGATCACCCGGTCAATGATGACTACTAAGAGGGGAGAGGGTTTGCTACGTAGGCTAGAGTCTTGAAGTAACGTAGAAAAGAGGGGTGGTATAACGTAGAAAAGTGTCTTGGAATAAGGTAGCAAAAGCTCACAGAGCTACCTAGCAAAAAAAAGTTGCAAAAAAAAGCCCCCTCGGAGGGCGAGGGGGCTAAAAAGCACTCGTCGAAAGTACCCTAAACTGGTTAGCAGTAGCCTTCTTTGCGACCTTTGAGGCTCAGCTCCACGGTGTTGATTTCAAGGAAGTTTGAACCTTCGGGGTGACCGGGGCTACCCGCCAGAATGACCACCAAGTCTGATTTCTTGATGGAACCTTCGGTTAGAAGACTTTCAAGAGACTGAACAACAAGCTGGTTGTGATTGGCTGGTAACGGGAGGTATTCAGGGTACACGCCGTAGCTCAGGGCGAGTTGGCGCGCCACTCGGGGGTCGTGCGCTTTGGCGTACACAGGAACATCGGCCCGGTAGGTCGAGATAATCCGTGCGGAACGTCCCGAAAGGGTATCGCAAACCACTGCGGCTACCGGCAGAGTTTGAATGGCGTTAATAGCGGCCTGAGACAGATAATCGCGGATCGGATTGTTGGTGGCATAAGCGCCGTGGGTCCGAATCTTCTCTTTGACCTTTTCAATCTGCATGGCGATGCGGCTCATGGTTTGCACCGCTTCGAGGGGGTATTTTCCGTAGGCGGTTTCACCCGAGAGCATAATCGCGTCGGTACCGTCAAAAATCGCGTTGGCCACGTCCGAAACCTCGGCACGGGTGGGGCGGGGGTTTTCGATCATGGTATGAAGCATTTGCGTTGCGGTAATAACCGGTTTGCCGCGTTCAATGCACTTGCGGATCATCATCTTTTGGTACACGGGGACTTCTTCGGCGGGGACTTCAATCCCCAAGTCGCCTCGGGCAACCATGACGCCGTACGCCACCTCAAGGATTTCATCAATATTCTTGACGCCTTCCATGTTTTCAATTTTGGCGATGATCTTGGCCTTGGAACCATACTGATCCAGGATGCTCTGAACATCCAAAACATCCTGCTTGGAACGGACAAAGGAGTGTGCCACGAAATCGAGGTCGTTTTCGGCGGCGAACTTGATGTAGTTGCGGTCCTTTTCGGTGATGGACGGCAACGGGAGGGCGACTCCAGGAACGTTCACCGACTTGCGGTTTTTAATTTTGCCCGAGTTTTCGATCTGGACAACTAGGTAGTCATCACCATTTTTATCGATAACCTTCATGCTGGTTTCGCCGTCGTCGATCAGAACACGCGCACCCACGGGAACGTGGTGAACAAAGTGTTCGTAGTTGGTTTGAAAGCCAACGCCAGGAGACTTGGACTTGTCCTTGAAAATGTAGATCTTGTCGCCTTCTTTGATCTCGATAGGGTCGGTGATCTCGGCTGTACGGACTTCCGGCCCCTTGGTATCGAGCAAAAGAGCAAGCTTGTCAGAAACGGCACGGACACTGCGGATAACCTTGAGCGTGTCATCCTCTTTCTGATGCGCTGTGTTCAAGCGGACCACATTGACGCCCGCTTCATAAAGGGCGCGAATGTGATCCACTTCACACATTAGGTCCGAGATCGTGGCGACGATTTTTGTCTGCTTTTTGACCATGAGATATTTCCTCCGATGAAATTCGGTAGTATCATATTCACTTTCGGGATGCTAGAAAAGGGGGGCTCGGGCTGGTGACAGGGGTAAAGCCCGTCTGAGATTTTTGCGGTTAGGGGCAAAACCCGGTCTTTTTTGATTGACAAGAATTTTCTTCGTTGTTATAGTCTGTCACACGCTTTTCCCAAGGGTGGGAAAGAGCGATTTCTGCCCTTGTAGCTCAGTCGGTAGAGCATTTCCATGGTAAGGAAAAGGTCATCGGTTCAAGTCCGATCGAGGGCTTCGCATTTTTGAGGGAGTAATTCATGGCTAAGAAAAGTAAAGGCGGTATCGAGCTGGTGGCTTTGGTTTGTACGGAAACCGGTCTTCGGAACTACACGACCAAGAAAAACCGTCGGAATAACCCTGAGAAGTTGGAGCTGATGAAATACTGCCCCAAGCTTCGCAAGCATACCCTCCATCGGGAAGGGAAAATTAAGTAGTTGTTAAAACAGGTCAGTAGCTCCAATGGTAGAGCGGCGGTCTCCAAAACCGTTTGTTGGGGGTTCGAATCCCTCCTGGCCTGCTTCTTTTTATAAGGGTGGACTTCGTGAAAAAAATCAAAATATTTTTTGGTGAAATGGCGGTTGAGCTGCGCCGGGTTGTCTGGCCAAGTCCAGATAAGGTTGCGGAAAATACGCGAATTGTGGTTGTTTCAACGATAGTTCTCGCCTTGTTTTTTGGGTTCATTGACTTTCTGCTGGTGTCTGGCGTCAGCATCGTATTCTAA
>JAJXVP010000415.1 GCA_021782055.1 bacterium
ACCCAGCTGAATGTTGAAAAAACCCATAGGCTCTAGGTAGCGCGAATTGGACAAAGAACCTGCGTCTACCCCGGCAAAACCAAGTTGTTCAGCCAGTCCCAAGACGGTTTTTTTAGCCTCCGCATCGTCGGCTGCGACATAAGTAGAAAGCCGATCGGATCCAAACTTGAAATCTCCCGAGGCCAAAAGACCCGAGAAAACGGTGTTGAAGGCCTTTACCACCCTGGCTCCATTCAACTTTTTGGCAATTTCTTCTGCCGCTGAAGTGGTGAATCCAAGGGTCATTCCGCTGAAATCTGGTTTTAGGGGGTTACTAATATCCACGACCACTTTTCCTGACAAGGAACCGAGGTCGGGCAGTATCTCTTCAAGACCTACGTAAGGTACTGCTAGAAAGATTACCTCCGACTGGCCCACTGCACCCAAGTGGCCACCACTGACTCCCTTACCCATAGCCTTAGCGGTCTCAGCTCCTTTTGAGGGGTCTCGTGAACCTAAATAAACCTGGTGCCCAGCCTTCGCCAACAGGCCAGCCAAGCCTTTCGCCATGTTTCCTGTACCAACAATAGAAATGTTCATTTAGGAAACTGTGGAGAAGTCTCATGATTTTAGAAGAGTTCTGCCCCATGCAAGCGACCCTAGAGGTAATTGGGGGAAAATGGAAAACTTTGATTCTCTGGTATTTAAGAGGCGGCACCCTGAGGTTTGGGGAACTCAGGAAGAAGATCCCGGGAATAACTCAAAAAATGCTAACGGCTCAACTGAGGGAGCTTGAGGAGGACAAACTTGTCCTGAGAACCGTGTACCCTCAGGTTCCCCCCAAGGTGGAGTACCAGCTGAGTACACAAGGGCATACCCTCTTGCCCGTATTAAAAGCTATGGCAGAATGGGGAGAACTGAGAAAATCCAAAAACTGAGTCTAAAGTCCAGTGCGTCTTATTAACTGGTTACAGCACCATGACTGGCATCTTCACAGAGTTGGGCGAATTTCTTAAGGGCTCCTCGGGTGAAGCCGTTCTCTCGCGGTGCCCAGGTTGCGGCTCGACGCTTCAGTTCCTCATCCTCAACCGCGACCGAAAGCTCCTTTCGGTCTAGCGAAATGGTGATTCGGTCGCCGTTACGAAGCAGGCCGATGGGTCCGCCGGTCTGCGCTTCGGGAACGATATGGCCAACGATCAAACCGTGACTTCCGCCCGAGAACCGGCCATCTGTAAGCAAAGCCACCGAGCCGGCCAGGCCCCGCCCTGCAATAGCACTCGTGGGCCCCAGCATTTCCCGCATGCCGGGACCTCCCTTCGGACCCTCGTACCGAATCACGACCACATCGCCGGCAACGATTTGGCCTTCCAAGATCGCTTTCATCGCGGCCTCTTCGCCATCAAAAACCTTGGCAGGTCCCGTGTGTTCGGCAACATCCAGACCGCAGGTTTTAAGAACCGAGCCACCAGGGGCCAGGTTCCCCTTGAGAATCGCTATCGGTCCAGTGGCCTTCTCGGGAGCCTCGAACGGTTTGACAACCGCCTGGCCTGCTAGGTCAACTCGAATAGGGGCCAGGTTTTCGGCCAAGGTTTTACCCGTTACCGTAGGGACGTCCCCGTGGAGCAAACCTCGGTCGAGTAACATCTTCATGACCAGAGGTACGCCGCCAACACGATGCAGGTCCTCCATCACATAGCGACCTGCCGGCTTCATGTCGGTGAGAGTCGGGGTGGTGTCGTGGAACTTGTTGAAGTCGTCGATCGAAAGCGGTACGTCGGCCTCGCGGGCCAAAGCCAGCAGGTGGAGAACCGCATTGGTGGAACCACCGAGCGCCATTACGGTTCGGATCGCGTTCTCGAAGCTCCGTCTGTCTAGAAGGTCCCGAATGCCGACACCACGTTCAACGAGTCCTTGGAGGCAACGTACCGATTCACGGACATGGTCGGACTTGGACAGATCAACGGCCGGAATTGACGACGAACCGGGCACCGCCAAGCCAAGGGCTTCTGCCGCTGAAGCTAAGGTGTTGGCAGTATACATGCCTCCGCACGCTCCAGCCCCGGGGCAGGCCGCACATTCCACCGCATGAAGCTGACGGTCGTCGATCTTTCCTGCTGATCGGGCACCAACCGCCTCGAAAACTGACACGATGTCGAGGGCACGTCCTTCGAGATGGCCGGCCTTGATGGTACCACCGTAACAAAATACGCCCGGTCTGTTGACCCGGATCATCCCCATAAGGACTCCCGGGATAGTCTTGTCACAGCCACCAAAGCCAAGCAAGGCGTCAAGCTGGTGGCCACGAGCCACAATCTCCACGCCATCGGCGATCACCTCGCGGCTTACCAGAGACGCCTTCATACCCTCGTGCCCCATGGCCTGGCCATCGGTCACCATGGGCAGACCAAACTTCTGAGGTACCATTCCCACTTCTCGCAAGGCAGCCTTGGCGGTTTCAACAAGACCATCAAAATGGAAGTTACACGGGGAAAGTTCGCTTCCTGTCGACGCAATGCCGACCAGAGCTTTTTTGAAATCGTCGTCGGTAAAGCCTGTGGCTCGGAGCATCGCCCTTTGTGGTGTACGCTCCAGGCCCTCGGTCATGATCTTGGATGTGCGGTTCATATTGCCTCCCGTCT
>JAJXVP010000416.1 GCA_021782055.1 bacterium
TACGCGAATTGTGGTTGTTTCAACGATAGTTCTCGCCTTGTTTTTTGGGTTCATTGACTTTCTGCTGGTGTCTGGCGTCAGCATCGTATTCTAAGGGGGCTAGGCTGTGGCCCGGGCTTGGTATATTCTACAAACGTATTCCCAATATGAAAACCGCGTTGAGCGGTCAATTCGTCAGCTCATGGAAAATCCGACCATTTCGGCCGCTCTTTTTGATATTAAGGTTCCTACTGAGAAGTTGGCAGAAACCAAAAATGGCAAAAAGGTTGAAAAAGAAGTCAAAATTTGGCCTGGTTACATCCTGCTAGAAATGGATTTGCCTTCTCAAAACTGGAAAGAGGTTGTTGGCTCTATTAAGCGCATCCAGGGGGTTTCAGGCTTCGTTGGTGCTGTCGGTAACGCCAAGCCTCTCCCTATCTCTAACGAAGAAGTTAAGCAGATTCTTATGCGCTCGGGTGACATTAAATCAGATAAATCGGTTCTAGTTCAGCATAACTTTCATGAAGGTATGGAAGTTCGCATTACCGAGGGGCCCTTTGAGTCTTTTACCGGAAATATCGAAGAGGTGAGCTTAGAAAAGCAAAAGCTCCGCGTTATGGTGGGGATCTTTGGCCGTGCAACGGCGGTCGAGGTGGATTTTCACCAGGTTGAAAAGGTTTAGTGATAAATTGAGCGTTTAGCTCAAAACGGCTGATTGGCCTTCAAAGGCTGTTTAGTCGTGGGAGGTTCGCGGTGCGGACCGATATTACCACAAGGAGGCCCTAATGGCCAAAAAAAAGATAACGGCTGTCGTTAAGCTACAGTGTCCGGCGGGAAAGGCTACCCCTGCTCCCCCGGTAGGACCCGCTTTAGGTCCGCACGGTGTTTCGGCGCCCCAGTTTGTTCAGCAGTTCAATGATCGGACAAAATCGATGGAGGTTGGTCTGATCATCCCTGCTATTATTACGATTTACGCTGATAAGTCGTTTACCTTTATTCTCAAGACGCCGCCGGCTTCTGTTCTTATCAAGAAGGCTGCGGGAATTGAAAAAGGCTCAGCTGAATCGCACAAGGTAAAGGTGGCTAAGCTTCCGCAAAAGAAGCTTGAAGAAATTGCCAAGCTTAAGATGCCCGATCTAAACGCCAATGACATTGAAGCGGCGAAGCGCATTATTGCGGGAACTGCACGCTCTATGGGTGTCGAGGTGGAAAAATGAAGCACGGTAAAAAATATTTAGCCGCTCTCGAAAAAGTGGAGCCGGCCAAGCAATATAGCTATGAAGAAGCTTTAGCCTTGGTAAAGTCAGTAGCTTTTGCCAAGTTTGATGAAACTGTGGAGATTTCCGTTAAGCTCAACCTAAAAAAGAGTCATACGGTCCGTGATACGGTCGTTATGCCCAATACCTTCTTGGGTGAAAAGAAAGTTTTGGTCTTTGCTAAGGGTGAAAAGGCTGACGAGGCTCGAGCCGCAGGCGCTGCTTTTGTCGGTGATTCTGACTTAATCGAAAAAATTCGTGGTGGTTGGATGGACTTTGATGTCTGTGTGGCTACCCCGGATATGATGAAAGATGTTGGTAAGCTTGGTCCTGTTCTGGGACGCCGAGGCTTAATGCCCAACCCGAAAACGGGAACGGTGACCAATGACCTGGTGGCTGCGATGAAGGAACTGAAGGCGGGTCGTCTTGAATTCCGCGCTGATAAGACCGGCGTTGTTCACCTTCCTGTTGGAAAAGTATCGATGGAACCTGCCAAGGTTCAAGAAAACGTTCAGGTGTTTATGTCAGAGCTGGAACGCCGTCGCCCTGCTGACTTGAAGGGTGATTTTATCCGTTCTGTGGCTTTAAGTTCGACAATGGGACCTGGGGTTAAGGTTCAGTTCAAGGAACAACGCGAAGGTAAGGAGTAAGTCATGGCCGAAAAGAAAGTTGCGCCTTACAAGGTCGAAGCTGTAGAGGCTTTAGACCAAAAGTTTGAAGGAGTTAATGACTTCCTGTTTGCTGGTTACCGAGGAATGACGGTTGAACAACTGTTTACTCTTCGCCGACAGCTTCGCGCCGAAAACGCGGAATTTAAGGTTGTTAAGAATAACTTTGCCAAGATCGCCTTTCATAAGAAGAATGCGAACGTTGACAGCTATCTGGTGGGACCAACCGCTGTGGTTATGGCTCGCAAAGATGGCGGTCCCGTGGCAAAAATTCTTGTCGAGTTTGCTAAAGAGGTTCCAACCTTAGAGCTTAAGGGTGGGTATTTGGGTGGGTCGGTGTTTAACGCTGCTCAAGTTGAAGCCTATTCGAAGCTTCCCGGTAAGAATGAACTGCTGGCTAGCTTGATGGGAACCATGAAGGCTCCTGTTCAGAACTTGGTTTACGCGATGAATGGAGTGACAACCAAGCTCGTTCGTACTTTGCAGGCTGTTGCCGATCAAAAGGCTTCAGGTCAATAAAGAAAAAACTCCGGGTTAGTCTTCAAGAAATTCAGCCTACTATCCCGGTTAAAAAAAATAATTTTTAAGGAGAAGTTAATATGGCTAAGCTTTCAACCCAGGAAATCCTGGAAGCAATCGCGGGAATGACCGTGCTCGAAGTTTCTGAGCTGGTTAAGGCGATGGAAGAGAAATTTGGTGTAACCGC
>JAJXVP010000417.1 GCA_021782055.1 bacterium
AACCACCGGGAGGAGCTCACACGGATCATGCCTATACGGCAGCCAACATAAAACAGCAGATTCTAGAATCGCTGAAGAGGTTGGAGCAAAAAACTGGCGAACAGTTAGCCCGCGAGCGAATGACCAAGTTCCTGGCCATGGGACGGTTTTCCGAAGAAGAGGGGAGCAAGCAGAATTTCTTTCAGCGGTTATTCGGCCTGAATCGCAAAAACTGAGTTGAAGAGGGTGAAGTAAGTTGATTTGGTTGTGGTTAGCCCCAGTTATTCTTCTTCTCCTTCTTATTGTAGGTTTTGTTCTCTTTTTACAGTCGAATGGTGGAGTGAACTTTCCTTGGGTGCAATTTTACGCTCGGGGCACCGAATCCGGGTTTGTTTTTCGCGAAATTAACACGTTGCGTAAAGCTACAGTCGAAGCCAGCCTAGAAAATCCTGTTTCGATTTTTAGTTCCGTCAAACAGTTTGACCGCACCATTCGGGGTGTTGTGACCAAAATGCGGGCCAATTTGCAGACGGAAGATCCTCCTGCAAACCGCTTTTTAGGTCAGTTGTATGACTTTCGCAAGCGGGTTGAGTTCAATCTTCCCAAATACCGTTTAGGCATCCAGTCCACTCGCGAATTGATGGCGTCTCAAAAAATTCGCATCAGTTTACCGGGAGGCGGAAGCTTTATGGCTTCGGTCGTGGAAAATCTGCGAAAGTACATGGCCATTTCGTACCCAGTGGGGAAAACCATGCCCCCAGGATTTAGTTGGAAGAACCAAAAAATTACTGTCTATTTTTGGCGTATGGAAGATGCGGGGTATTTTTTTGAGTCCAAAGTTTTAGAAGACTTCTTAGATCGGAAGTTTCCTATTCTCTACATAGCCCATTCCGATTCGTTGATTCGAAGTCAAAAGCGACGCTCCATTCGCGTGGAAACTAACCTGGGTTGTTCCCTGTATAACCTTTCTTCGATTCAAGGGGCTAATGAAACCGTCGAGAAAGCACCGGGATATCGGGCTCGTTTAGTCGATATCAGTGAAGATGGTTGTGCCCTTCTGGTGGGAGGAAAAGCTAAAGTCGGTATGCCGATCAAGATCCAATTCACCTTAACGGATGAGCCTTTGGTCATGAGCGGAATGATTAAAGGCATTACCTTCGATGAAAAAAAGAACCGCTCCATTTTGCACATACAAGCGGTTCCCCCTTCTCAGCGCGTCCGTAATGCGATCTTGACTTACGTTTACAACATTTTTGAAGACCGAAAAGAAGCTCCCCGTAGGGGTTCTGCCATTCGGCAGACACCCTCTAGTTAAGCCCTTCTAGTTAAAGCCCTTCTGCTTTAGAAGCCCAACTAGCTCAGGGATACCTCTTCAGAGTCTGCATTGTGCTTTCGGTACGTTAATAGACTTACGGCGGCCGCTGCCAGGGCTAAAATAAAGCTAAAGAAAAACGCCAGGCGAATCCCCTGGACCAGGTTGTTGGCAACGGCTGGTACTGAAGAAAGTCCGCCCCCGTACAAGAAGATTTTTGCCATAAGGTCAACGGGAAGCCGTGATAACACAAAGGGAAAAACAATCGCTAAGGCGAGCATTTGTCCGCCGTTGGTAACCAGTATTCTGGTGCCGCTTACGGTACCTCGGTGGCGAGCGTCGATGCGACCCATGATTAAGCTGATATTCGGAGTGTTGAAGAGACCACTCCCTGCACCGATCAAAATCATTTCAAATGCTAAAAGCCAGTAGGGAGTGTGTAGACCAACAAACGACATACCGAGTAAACCTAAAGCCGCGACCAGTAAGCCTCCTGTGCTGAGGAGGGCGGCATGGCCTCTGTCGGCACGTTTACCTGCCCACGGCGAAGTTATCAACATGGCCACTCCAAACGGGGCGGTGGCTAAACCGGCCATAAAGGGGTTCATGCCCAGAGGTCCTTGCAAATAAAAAGTTAAAAGAAAAAGAACGGCTCCTCGGGCCAAGGCATTAAGACCCGCTGAAAGGTTGGGTAAAGATAAACGGGGGTTCGTAAACAGTTCCAAATGGAGAAAAGGATGGGCTGATCTCCGTTCTAAGCGAAAAAACACCCCCAACAGCACCACACCGACCAAACCAAGCAGACCAGCCAGACGTAAATCGGAACCGGGAACCGCCAAAAAAGAAACCGCAGTCAAAAAGAGGGTTAAACCCGTCATAAACAAGGCCGTTCCCCGCAAGTCAAAGGCGGTAGTTTCTTTGGCTCCACGATCTTGAACAAGTGTTCGAAGTGACCATAAAGTCCCCACAATCCCCAGGGGAACGTTGATCCAAAAAACCCATTTCCACGAAATTCCGGTTAACAGGCCTCCCACTAAAGGCCCTAGAATAAAACCCGAGGCCGAGGCCATTTGATTGACACCTAACGGGGCTCCGGTATTGCCCTTCCCAAAGGCATCCGTGACGAGAGCGGTACTATTGGCGATCAAGAGTGCCCCTCCTAGCCCTTGTAGTAGCCGCCAAGCTAAAAGATCCCAACCATGACCTTGAGGTGATGAGAAACCTGCGCCTAAAGAAGCCACGGTAAAAATCGCAAAGCCTAGGGTGTAGAGGTTTTTACGGCCCCAGCGGTCTGAAAGGCGCCCGATTAAGG
>JAJXVP010000418.1 GCA_021782055.1 bacterium
GGTGGCTTATGCGCGGCTTCGAAATGTCACCAAGATTGTTTTAGGAAAAAACCGTGACCCCAATTGGCTGAGATTTTTTAAGCGCACCATAGGTGATGAATTATTACGGCTTAGTGGTGATATTGATCTCTATGTGATTGGAGGACGAACAACCGAACGGTCTGTAAAACAAAAATCTGCTGGCCTCTCTTGGCGTAGTGCTCTATGGACAACCTTAATCTGTGGAGCTTTTACAGGTGCCGCGTTAGGTTTTAGAAACTTGGGAATGGTGGAAGCCAACATTGTTTTAACCCTTTTGTTAGGAGTCGTCTTAGTTGCCGGTTTGTTTGGTTTTGCGGCAAGTATTTTTTCTTCGTTCTTGATGGTTCTTGCCTTCAATTTCTTTTTTACAGAACCCTTGTACACTTTTATGGTATACGACCCCCAGTACTACCTTGTTTTTTTGTTTTTACTGATTGTCGGCACGACCATAGGAACTTTAACAGAAAGGTTAAAGGCACAAACTATAGCCTCACGAATTCGAGAACAGAGGATGGAAGTTCTTTACCGTTTAAGCCGTAACCTCTCCAAATCTACAGGGCTTGAAGAAGTTATCCAGGAATCTGAAACGATGCTTTCGCAAATTCTGGAAACAAGGGTTCATGTTTTAGTTCCTCTTGAAGGTCATACTATGGCAAGTCCTTGGGAGTCTTCGATTGTAGGGGTTCCTGCATTATTCGGTCCTAAAGATATTGCACTTTTTGACTGGGTTTTTAGAAATAATCAAAAAGCTGGTTGGGGAACTGGAACGTTAGCGCAATCTGATAAGCTAGTATTGCCACTGTTGGGCACGAAAAGAAACCTAGGCGTTCTTGCGATTGAGCGTCGAGACGAGCAAGTCTTAAGATCCGATCAAAGTGTTCTTGCCGAAGCCTTGGCTGGGGCGATAACCCTCGCCTTAGAACGGGTAGTGTTGGACCAAGAAAACCAGAAAAACGCCTTGGCTGTCGCCTCAGAAAAAAGTAGAAATGCCTTGCTACATGGCCTTTCGCACGATTTGCGAACTCCGTTAACTGTGATCATCGGTACTGTTTCAGCCTTAGTGTCTAATGGTCAAAGACTAAAGGAAGAGGAGAAAGCGGCCTTAACCTCTGTAGAACAAGAAACCCGGTGGTTGGCCCGACAAGTGGATAACCTTCTGGATCTGACCAGATTATCAGATGGAGTTTTGACTCCACACAAAGAACAGATTCCTGCCGAAGACCTAGTATACTCCGCACTGGCTCGGTTCAGAGATTTTTTTTCTCGTCCTGAAGTCAGCCTTCACTTACCTCAGGATTTGCCTTTGGTCAATGTGGATTGCTTACTCATTGAAAGAGCGCTTTTTAATCTTCTCGAGAATGCGGCGGTTTATAGCCATGAAAAGCCCATCGACTTAGTCTTAGAATCTCTAGCAAAGGGAGTTCGCTTTTCTGTTATGGATCGAGGTCCAGGGGTTTTAGATACTGAGAAACATTTAGTGTTTCATAAATTTGTTCGAGGTTCTGCAAGTCAATCGGTATATCCTTCTCGAGGAACAGGATTAGGTTTGGCCATTGTTGCTGCCGCTATAGAGTTGCATGGCGGTTCTTCGGGAGTAAGGGATCGAGAGGGTGGGGGCGCAGAGTTTTGGTTCCAGCTCCCGTTGGCGGAAAAGCTAGACTCAACAGAGTGAAGTGAGGAAGGGATGGAAACAGGTTTGATTCTAATTATAGAAGATGATGAACCAATTCGGCGTTTGTTGCGAGCTCACCTCAAAGAAGCAGGATGGTCTTGTGAAGAAGCAAGTCAAGGTGACACCGGTCTAACGTTGGCAGCTAGCCTCAAACCAGAAGTCATTCTACTCGATTTAGGGTTGCCAGATGTGGATGGGACGAAGCTAATTCCCCAGCTGAAAGCCATGACCTCTGCTCCTCTAATTGTTATTTCCGCGCGTGACCAAGAAACTGAAAAGGTGAGGGCCTTAGAAGCCGGTGCCGACGATTATATCACGAAACCCCTTGGGCTTAGTGAACTTAAAGCAAGAATAAAAGCCTCCTTGAGACGTGTGGTCCCCATTCTGTCCGAGCCTCAAAAAAGCTTTGCTGACCTTGTTTTGGATATTTCTGCCCGAAGGGTGTTTTTGGCTCAAAAAGAAATTCATGTCACGGCGTTAGAATGGAAACTCTTACTGCTTATGGCAAGATATCCTGGTAAAATCTTGACAACGGCGTTTTTACTCAAAGAAGTTTGGGGTCAAGAATCACGAGAACAACGACATTATGTTAAAATCTTGATGGCAGGACTGCGCAAAAAGCTTGAACGCAGTCCTACCCATACGGAATTCATACATACAGAAGTTGGGGTTGGTTACCGTTTCTATGATTGAAGTGGCGCCGGTTTCCCCACGCGTTGCATCACCAGCAAAGCTACTAGCGTCAGGAAAGCGGCCCCAGACAAATAATACCCCACGGCGGCCAGCCCATAGCTTTTTGCCAACCAAGTCGCAATATAGGGGGCCAACGAGGCCCCGAGAATTCCCGCAAGGTTAAATGCCAGCGAGATGCCCGTATAACGAATTGGCGTGGGGAAAAGTTCT
>JAJXVP010000419.1 GCA_021782055.1 bacterium
TTTAAGTTCGTAGGTTAGGTCTTTCAACCCTAAAGTCGCCGTTGGGTTATTCATGGCCACTGTGCTACTCAAACTCGATACATATAATGATTGATTGGGAAATGTATAACTGACATTCGCTTGAATGTAGTTCACGCCAAACCCTACGCTAAGTCCGGGGGTGATGCCGTCTTGTAGGAGCGCATAGCGAAGATCTGCACCCGCCAAGAAGTAATTCACACCCAAGTTGCTGACCGTTAAGGTGGGCATATAGCCTAATTTTAGACCAATATCAAACGGTAAAAGAAAACCGCCAATGCGGCCGTTAATTGTGTAAACAGGAAGGGGAAGACCACCCATCGCTGTGGCATAAGCTGGTAGGCTCACACCCATCGCATCAAAAAGTGGTTGTAGGGACCCTGTGGGAATTGTCGTGAAACCTGCATCTGCTCCTAAACCAAAGTGGGGGGGGACCCCAACCAACGAACCAATCCAGGAATCAGACCAATCCAAACCCAAGGCAGAGGCTGAGGGTAGGGCCGCTCCTGCTTTATCGGCTAAGGTAGAAATTGAACCCGTCAGGGTTGAAAAATCAGGGAGTGCAGCATAAACCGCAACATTACCTGCTAAAAGAACAGTGGCTAAAAGGGCTATGGATCGTAAACGTCGCATCGATTCCTCCTTGGTGACAAAACAAGTTTAACGCAATTTTTTCAAAAATTGCAAAACAAACTACCTTTTCCCGAGAAAAATAGTCAATTGCAGATATTAAAAAAAGATTGGCGAGTTCCTAAAAGATTCTGCAACTTTTGGTCAAGCCGAAGGCGGTTTAAAAGCATGACCAAGCTTTGATACCCTCGTTCTAAACGCGCACGAGTCGAAGTCATTTCAAGAATCATTTGTTGAAGGGACAGGGGGTACATATTAATTTCCGCCAGAAAAAAAGAAAAACTGTAAGGAGTATAGTTTTCAAAAAGTGCCGTATCTGAGAGTTTTCCTGTTAATTGAGCGTATTCTTTCAACGAAGACTTAACCAAGGAAAAAAGCTCAGCCACATCTTCCTCGGGTTCTTTTTCCCAATACTGGACATCGGCACTGAGGTAAGCACCAGTTTCATGAATATCTTCTATGGTGAACCGTTCTTTTCCTAAGGTGAGGATGTTCATTCGTCCATCTTCAAAAGTTTGAAGAACATTTTCAATCCGAGCCGATGTGCCGACTTTGACAAGACCACCCCCATGAACCAACACGACCCCAAAGTCTGTGCCATTATCCAAACATTCGCGAATCATTTTCTTGTAGCGAGGCTCAAAAACGTGAAGAGGCAAAGGCATGTTGGGAAAGAGAACAGTATTCAGGGGGAACAAAGGAAGATGTTCTAGGTCGCTCATGCCCACAATATAATCAAATGTAAGGCCGTCGACAGCAAAAGGTTGACATCTGAGAAAACTCTTATGATTATTGGATTGTTTCTTATTGAGGAGGATCAAATGGTACGTTTGAATCAGAAAGTTGAGGACTTCACTCTAACGGCATTTCATAAAGGAGAATTCACTCCTGTGAAATTATCTGATTACCGAGGCAAATGGGTCGTTGTTTTCTTTTATCCCGCCGACTTTACTTTTGTCTGTCCCACCGAATTAGGTGATATGGCAGATCACTATGCCGAATTTGTGAAAGAAGGTGCTGAAATCTTGTCGATTAGCACAGATACGCACTTCTCACATTTTGCTTGGCATGGTTCTTCCACAACCATCGGAAAAATTCAGTTCCCTATGTTAGGTGATCCTACGGGAAATGTGACCCGTGAGTTTGGGGTATATATTGACGAGGAAGGCCTGGCTTATCGAGGCACCTTTATTATTGACCCCGATGGTGTTTTGAAAACCATGGAAGTTCACGACAATGGGATTGGCCGCGCCGCGAAAGAAACCCTGCGCAAACTCAAGGCCGCTAAGTTTGTTCGTGAACATGGAGAAGTCTGTCCCGCCAACTGGGAACCTGGTCAAAAGACTCTCCAACCAGGTATTGCCTTAGTCGGTAAAATCTAATGCTAAAACACATCGTATTTTTTCAATTTCATCCTGAGCAAAAACTTCGTAAACAAGAAGCTGTAGAAAAAATTCTATCTATGCGCGGACAGATTCCTGGTCTCGTGGAATTGACCGCTGGCGTCGATGTAAAACATTCTGCAAGGTCTTGGGATGTGGCTTTGATTGCGACCTTAAAAGATCAAAAAGCCTTGGACGATTACGATCAGCATCCTTTTCATCAGCCTGTTAAAGAGTTTTTAAAACCGTTGTATTTTCAAGCCGCTTCCGTGGATTTTGAAGAATAACTTTAGTTTCACTAACGGAACTCTTGTTCCGTTAGTGTTCCTTGAGGTTTGCTGAACCCAGGTACTGGTATCCATAGCGCACGGGCCCCAAAACGAACTGTCCCTTTCCACGTTTTCAACCGAGAAACTTCAACGACGGAATTATTTTCTAGATTTAAAGTTAAATCCTGGATGGTGGTTTGTTTAAAGTCTGTTTGACCCTGGTCCCTACTTATCAGAGTAACAGTAGCAATGTTCCCGTTTATTTGAAGAGAGGATCGCCAATCGACTTGGGCCTG
>JAJXVP010000420.1 GCA_021782055.1 bacterium
TACGAAACCGAAGGAAGGTCGAGTGTGGTCGCTTTGGCCTTCATCGAAGGACAGTTGGGACACAGAGCTCGCCAATACAGACGATACGAGGCAGCGACGCCCTTTGCTACAGAGCCCGCCACAGAACCAGCCACAGAGCGTTCGGTTTCTAAAACCGGAGCAGTTGCGGGAAGCGAAGCCCGGTCGAGCGCCTCACGAATGGCCTGATCATCCTCGGCAAAGGTTTTTCGGTGGTCATATTCCTCTCGTTTACCGGCGTTCCAGTTGGCCAACGAGCGGTAGTACCCCACAATGCGCGTGTAGATCTCGGTGGGATACGTTTTAGGGTGCGCCAAAGCATCCTCTAGCTCATGAATTCTTGTATCGATCTCTTGTGTCGTCATCTTTCCCTCCCTGAAAACCTGACTTTAAGAACGTTGTGTTCGTAACTCGGCCAGCTCTCGCTCAATTCGTGCCTTTTCTTCGGCTTCGCAGTGAGGACAGCTAAAATGCTCGCCTGCCAAATAGCCGTGACGCGGGCAAATCGAGAACGTGGGGCTAATCGTAAAATACGGAATCCGATAATTCTCGGCGATAGCTTTGACCAAGTCGCGGGCGGCTCGCCAGTCGCTGACCCGCTCGCCCAAGAACCCGTGAAAGACCGTTCCGCCCGTATATTTCGTCTGAAGCGTTTCTTGGTGATCCAGGGCATCAAAGATATCGCTGGTAAAGTCAACAGGCAGTTGACTGGAATTGGTATAAAAGGGTTGCGCCTCACCGCTGGTAAGAATATCGGGATGGTGCTTTTTGTCGTGCAGAGCCAACCGGTAGCTGGTCGATTCTGCGGGGGTCGCTTCGAGGTTAAAGAGGTCGCCGTACCGCTCCTGGTAATCTTGAAGCCGTTCGCGCATAAAGGTCAAAACCTCTTCGGCAAAGGCCTTCCCTTCGGAGGTCTGGATGCCGTGCTCTGGCCCCAAAAAGTTCAGACAGGTTTCGTGCAGGCCCGTCAACCCAATGGTCGAGAAGTGGTTATTTAAGTGGTGCAGGTAACGTTTTGTATAGGGAAAGAGGCCCGCATCAATCAACCGGGTAATAACCTTGCGTTTGATCGTCAAGCTTTGTGCGGCCAAGTCCATCAAACGCCCCAGCCTGTCGTAAAATTCTAACTTATTTTCGGACAAATACCCGATTCGTGGCAGGTTGATCGTGACAACGCCAATCGAGCCGGTAAATTCGTCGCTCCCGAACAAGCCACCACCCCGCTTGCGCAACTCGCGTTTATCGAGCTGAAGGCGACAGCACATGGAACGAACATCGCTAGGGTCCAGGTCCGAGTTTAAAAAGTTCTGAAAATAGGGGGTCCCATACTTTGCCGTCATTTCAAACAGCAACTGGGCGTTAGGCGTATCCCATTGAAACTCTCGGGTCACATTGTAGGTGGGAATCGGGTACGCAAAACCCCGTCCATTGGCATCACCCTCGAGCATCAGGTCTAAGAAGGCGCGGTTGACGATGTCCATCTCGGCTTGACAATCACCGTAGGTAAACGACATTTCTTGGCCGCCGATAATGGCGGGACGATCTTTTAAGTCGGCGGGAACTGTCCAATCGAGAGTAATGTTGGTAAAGGGGGCTTGAGAGCCCCAGCGGCTGGGCGTATTTACCCCAAAGATAAAGCTTTGAATACTCTGACGAACTTCATCAAAGGTCATGCCATCCGCTTTGACAAAGGGGGCCAAGTAGGTATCAAAGCTCGAAAGGGCCTGAGCTCCCGCCCATTCATTCTGAAGAATCCCCAGAAAATTAACAATCTGATTGACCAGCGTTGAAAGGTGGCGGGCTGGTTTTGACGAGATTTTGTCAGACACGCCGCCCAAGCCTTCGGCAATCAATTGGCGCAACGACCAACCGGCGCAGTAGCCCGAGAACATCGACAGGTCGTGAATATGAAAATCGGCGTTCTGGTGCGCTTCGGCGATGGCCTCGGGGTATACATTTTTAAGCCAATAATTGGCTGTTAAGGTTCCTGAATTGTGAAGAATCAACCCTCCCAGTGAAAAGTTGACATTCGCATTTTCTTTGACCCGCCAGTCCGACCCAGACAGGTAGCCTTCCATGGTCTCGCTGATATCCAACATCAATTTTTTGGCGTCACGCATCGCGGCATGACGGGCGCGATACAGAATAAACGCTTTTGCCAGGTCAACCTGCGAACTCTCCATCAAAATGGTTTCAAGAAGGTCTTGAACCTCTTCAACGTGAGGAGTCAGCGGAGTTGCTTTTTGACCTGCCATTTCGCGAAGGCGCGCTTCGACCTTGCGGGCCAACGCTTCGGTAAGCTCGGGGTCAGCTTGACCTCGAACACCCTCGATGGTTTTGGCTAGAGTTGTACGGATACGTTCCGGATCATAGGGTTCGGGGGTTCCCGAACGGGTTACGACGGAACGGACCGGGCTGACTGGCGCAATTTCCTCGCGGGTAAACCCGAGGAAATTCTGCCAGTCGGAGCGCCAGGGGCTCGCCATAGATTTTTACCTCCCGCAGAAAACACTACCTATAGTGTCTCTGCACATTTGAAAAGAGTCTATAACACTACTTAAGAAAAAACAAGCTT
>JAJXVP010000421.1 GCA_021782055.1 bacterium
TAAAGGTGGGTGTCTAGTAACGCATGGAAAATCCGCTGCAGTTAACCTTAGTCAGCTTCAAAAAAGACGCCTACATCATCGTTGAAGGAAAGGCGAACGCGGAGCATTTCTTTATCATACGGTCAGGAAAGGTCCGGTTGAGTAAAGAAGTAGAGATCGTCGAAGAAGGCGAATCGAATACGCTTGAACCTGGCGACTTTTTTGGGGTCGTTTCGACGATGAGCGCGCATTCTCATATTGAAACCGCCCAGGCGGTTACCGACGTTACCCTGATTCAAGTCCACCGTGACCAGTATGGCCTTTTGATTGAGCGCAATGCCCCCGTAGCCATGAAGATTATTCAGGGCTTTTCGAAGCGGGTAAGGTATTTAGACGAGGCTTTAACCAAGCTTACTTTCAAGGATACTTCCGAGGGTGACCCTGACATTCTTTTTAAGGTGGCCGAGTACTACGTCAGGCAGAGTAAGTACAACCAGGCGTTTTTTGCCTACTACCACTATGTCAAAGCCAACCCCCTGGGAATGCATGCCGGTGCCGCCAAAGAACGGCTGGCTAAGATTAAACCCTATGCCAAAACCGCCTACTTAGACCCACCCAAGGACGAGTTTACTCGCAACTACCCCAAGGACACGATGATTTTTGCCGAGGGCCAGACTGGGGATGAGCTTTATATTCTTCAACGGGGTCAGGTCAAAATTTCAAAAATCGTCGGCGACAAAGAAGTTCTCTTGGCCATTTTAAAGCCGGGGGATATTTTTGGCGAAATGGCCTTGATTGATAGCAAGCCTCGTTCAGCCTCGGCCGATGCCTACGAAGATGCCGTATTGTTGGCCGTAAATAGGGTCAACTTTGAACGCATGGTTACGGCGCAACCCCAAATTATTACCCGGCTGACAACGCTTTTGGCCGAGCGGATCTGGTTTATTTACAAGCAGTTGGCCAATGCCACCCTCGAGAACCCGGTGGGGCGTTTGTACGATGCCTTGTTGATTCAGCTTGAAAAGAACCGTGTGGCCGTTAGGCCCGGCTTAAGCCACAGCTTTGCCTTTGGACCCAAAGACCTGTTGAACATGGTGGGGTTTTCAAGTGCCGAGGGCAACGGGTTTATCCGCGAGCTGTTAAAAACTCCCGGTGTCCGTCTTATCGAAGAAAAGATCACCGTGGGCGATGTTTCAGAAATCGAAAAGCAGGCTAAGTATTTTCGCAAGATGGACCGCCTGGCGAAGTCGCGTACCTCTCGTTAAAGGTCGAGCACTCCTCGTTGAGGCTTTTCTTTAAAATGTACCAAGGTGGCACCTTTGCCTCCCCAGCCGTAGGGGGCGTCTTGAAAGCTCTCGACGGTGGGTGTCTTAGCCAAAATCTTGCGAACATTTTCGCGTTGAATTCCTAAGCCTTTGCCATGAATTAAGACCACATCCCGAAAGCCCTTGGCGTAGGCTTCGGCGAGGTATTCAACAACCACAGGCCCAAACTCTTGCGGACGAAAGCTGTGTAAGTCGATTTCGGGCCCAATGGGGACAAGCACGGCATCGTCGGGTAAGGAATCTTGTTTCGAATCCATGCCACAAGAATACCACCCCTCGCACCTAAAAGCGAGCCTTATTCGTGGCGTGTCTTGGTGTTGTCCCGAGGCCCCCTTTTTGGTAAACTGGTCCCCATGAGTCGCGAAGAATTACCCAAAGTCTATGCCCCGAAAGATTTCGAAGACCGAATTTACGAATTCTGGTTACAAAATCGGCTGTTTGAACCCTCCTCTGCTGCAGGGGAACCTTTTACGGTGGTGATCCCCCCGCCCAACGTTACAGGCGTTTTGCACATGGGGCACGGGCTCAACAATAGCCTTCAGGATGCCTTGGTGCGCTACTGGCGCATGAAGGGCCGTCCGACTTTGTGGGTGCCGGGGACTGACCATGCCGGCATCGCGACTCAACAGGTGGTGGAACGCCGCCTGGCCAAAGAGGGAAAAACTCGACACGACCTGGGGCGCGACAAGTTTGTTGAGCTAACCTGGTCGGTTAAGAACGAACATCACGCCGTGATTTCGCGCCAGCTTCGTAAGATTGGGGCCAGTGTGGACTGGAGCCGAGAACGCTTCACGATGGACGAGGGCCTTTCGCGCGCGGTGCGCGAAGTGTTTGTTCGCCTGTATGAAAAAGGCTTGGTCTACAAAGGTCATTACTTGGTGAACTGGGACCCTGAAGCTCAGACCGCTATTGCCGACGACGAAGTGGAATACAAAGAAGTTAACGGCTTTTTGTACCATATCCGGTACCCGTTTGCCGACGGTTCGGGTTCGGTGCAAATTGCGACCACCCGGCCCGAAACCCTGCTGGGTGACTCGGCCGTTGCGGTTCACCCCGACGACGAGCGCTACCAGGGCTTGGTGGGTAAACTGCTCAAGCTCCCGATTGCTGACCGTGAGATTCCTTTGATTGCTGACGGGTTTGTTGACCGTGAGTTTGGAACCGGTGCTGTCAAGATTACCCCCGCGCATGACCCGAACGACTTTGAAGCCGGGCATCGGCACAACCTCCCTCAGATCAATATTTTGAACCCCGATGGAACACTTGGCCCCAATGTTCCCGAACG
>JAJXVP010000069.1 GCA_021782055.1 bacterium
TCAAGACACTTTCACAGGTGCCAGAGACGAATTCTTCGTGAGCTTTCGTCATTTCGCGGCCAACGACCACGGGCCGGGCCGGTTCTAGCTCTGCCAGATCGTCCAAAAGTTTGAGGATTCGAAACGGAGACTCGTACACCACAAAGGCTTCTCCGCGGGCTAAAAGTTCCTCTAAACGTTTTTTACGGCGTCCCGCTTTGGGGGAAGGAAAGCCATCAAAGGTCACGGTCCGACCCCCAAAGCCGGCCACACTCAGCAGGGTGGCCAACGCACTAGGGCCGGGGAGGGGGACCACCGGGTAGCCGGCCTCACGGACGGTACGAACCAAGACCGAACCCGGATCGCTGAGGCCGGGGGTCCCGGCATCGGTACAGTAGGCGACGGCTTTGCCTTCACTCAACAGTTTGACAATACCCTTGGCGCTTTCGGCTTCATTGGCGGCTCGGCACGAAATCAAGTGCTTGACGATGCCGTGGGCATTAAGAAGCCTCAGCGTTTGCCGGGTGTCCTCGGCGGCAATCACGTCCACCTCGCGCAGGGTTTGCAAGGCGCGGAGCGTGATATCGGCGAGGTTGCCTATGGGGGTGGCGACAATATAGAGCGGCATGCTCTTAAAACTTCAAACCGGGAAAATCTAGTGTGGCAAACAAGTCCGCGTAGGTTTCGGCCCGGCGGATCACTCTCCAACGGCCTTCACCCGACCAAAGCACCTCGGCACTGCGCAATTTTCCGTTGTAGTTGAACCCCATAGCGTGGCCGTGGGCCCCTGTATCATGGATGACCACCAGGTCCCCTAAGTCAGGGTCGGGAATTTCGCGGTCAATGGCAAACTTATCGTTGTTTTCGCACAGCGACCCAGTGACATCGTAGACCTTGCGGGGGGCATTTTCTTTGCCCGGCACCGAAATATGGTGGTAGGCCCCGTACATACCCGGCCGCATCAGGTTGGCCATACAGGCGTCCAGCCCGACATAATCCTTGTAAATGGCCTTTTTATGGAGCACGCGGCTCACCAACCACCCGTAGGGTCCGGTCACGACACGACCACATTCCATGACGACGCGCAAGGGAGCTAACCCCTTTTTCTCGATCAGCTCTTGGTACGCGGCTTGAATGTGTCGACCCACATAGGCCAAATCGACGGCCGTTTGCGTCGGTCGATACGGAATCCCAATGCCCCCACCCAGGTTGACCTCGGTGAGCTTGATGCCTGTCCGTTGGTGAATTTCGTCCGCGAGTTCGAACAACAAACGAGCGGTTTCGACAAAGTAATCCGGGTTCAATTCGTTGGAAGCGACCATGGTGTGCAGGCAGAAGGTTTGGGCTCCCAGGCGCTGGGCTTCTTGATAGGCTTCCAACAGTTGGGGGCGGGTCAGACCATATTTGGCCTCTTCAGGCTTGCCGATGATGGCATTGCCTTCTTTTAAAGGACCCGGGTTGTAGCGAAAACTGAGTCGTTGAGGCAGGCGGCCTCCCAAGGCGTCGTACAAGAACCGGACATGGCTCAGGTCATCCAGGTTAATCAGTGCCCCGAGTTCGTCGGCTTTGCGGAATTCTTCGGCTGGCGTATCGTTGGAGGTAAAAACGATGTGGTCACCAGGAATTCCTGCGGCTTGGCAGAGCAAGAGTTCGGCCAGCGAACTGCAGTCGGCTCCCATGCCTTCTTCGTGAAGAAGCTTAAGAATGTGGGGGTTGGGCAGAGCCTTGACGGCAAAATGGTTACGAAAACCGCCGGGGACCCAGGAAAAAGCCTGGGCAAAGGAGGTCGCATTCTGACGAAGGGCCTTCTCGTCATAAATATGAAACGGAGTGGGGACTTGTTGGGCGATAGCTTCCAGCTCCTGGCGGCTGAAGGGGAGTGTTTTTTCAGTCATGGGTTCCTCAGAATCTCAAAATAGTCTTTTCGTGGACGGGGCGTCAATCAAACAATCGGGATGTCCATCAAACTCAGCGGGGCGTCCATCAAAATGCCATCAGATACATCCCGGACTTGAATGGCGACACGGGGGGAATTAGAATGAACCCATGCCCAATGGCTCTGAAAAACCCGGCGAAGTCCGTATTTCGCGAAAAAAGCCTGCTTTTACCGTATCGCCGAGGTTTCACCTGTACCTCAAAGACTACGAACGGGAACAAGATTTTCGTCTGCGTTACGAAGACCTTTTGTCGTGGACCGAAGCCGTCGCCCTCGAGGACCATTCTGGCGGTGACTCCCTTTGGGAAATGCTGATTTACCCGCCCCCCGTGCGGGAAGAGCTCGAAGACAACCTCAAACGCCTGTACTGTCTTCTGAAAATGGCCGGGGATATGAGTGCCGTGCGCCATTTATTTGTCGAACGCATTGATTTTTGCCATTTTGCCAACTCTCAGCCGTTCCGCATCAAAGTCGTCAACCAGTACAACGATAACCATGACTATTTCTATATCAAGAAGGCCGACGCCAGCCGGGTAGCCGGACTCGAATTAGAACACCTCTTGAGCCCCAACAACATCAACTTCTTAGTGCAGGGCTCCACGTTGGTCGAAGAACACATTGTGGGCTTGCCGGGGGATGTGTTTCTTCAAGATTACTTTCAGCGACCAGGGATCAACCGTGCCCGCATCGCCAAAGAGTTTGTGAAATTTAACGAAAGGTGCTTTGTCCGTTTGTTAGGCGATATGCGTTCGTATAACTATGTGATGGACGTTACCATGGACTTTGACGAGGAACAGTACCGTGTTCGTGCCATCGACTTCGATCAGCAAAGTTACGAGGGCGATATTCGGGTCTACTTGCCGCAATTCCACAAAGAAAACAAGCCCATTGTGGACGTGGTCTGGGAAATCCTCACCTTAGATACCATTAGGCAGTACCAGGTCGAGGAACGCACCCTGATGGCGCGCCGGGCTAAGGGGGACTGGGGGCGAATTAACGACCTTTTAGACGTGATGGAACACGGCGAGTTCTCTAACCCCGAAAAAACTGCGCAATTGGCGGCAGGGTTAGCCCATTTTCATAAGATCGATGACTTCCGTGCCTGCCGATCGATGGGAGAACTGGTTCGTTTGAATTTGGAAGTGACCTTAGAGCTCAAAGAGAGCCTTTAACCGCTCAAAAAGGTGAATTAAGGGGAACATGAACCAGTTTGAGAGCCCGGGCAAAATCTTTGGTCGTCACCGGTTTGGTCAAGTATAAGTCGAAAACCGTGGAATTGGTGTCTTCGGGCGAATAGCCGGACAGCCCAATAATAGGAAGTTCGGGTTTGAGTTCACGAAGGCGCTGGGCGACGACGTTTCCGGGGCTGTCGGGGAGTTCCCAGTCTAAAAATACGGCGGCAAAGGGGACCGCTTTGACCAACTGAAAGGCGGCCTCGCCGTCATGAGCCCCGGCACTGAGTACACCCAGCCGTTTGAGCATCCGCATCGAAACATCACGTGCGGTGGGGTCATCGTCCACTACCAGCACCTGAGGAGTGTCCGAATCCATTCCGTCCTCCGCTCCTTTAAGCTTTATGCAGAACAGGGCCCTCGACAAGCCCCTCAGGGGACTATTTTGCCGCCTCTTCCCATTTTTCGGTGAAAACGCTAAAGTTGCGGCCATTCCCTTCACCTGCGAGGTGCTATGAAGACAGCCTTTTTGTTTCCTGGTCAGGGGGCCCAGTACCCCGGCATGGTTCTAGATTTGTACGAAGCTTCGCCTGAAGTGCGCGATATCTTTGCGCTGGCTCATGAAACCACGGGAGTCGATGTCCTGGAGCTTTTAACCCATGGCACCGAAGACCAACTCAAAGAAACCGTCAACACCCAGATTTCCGTGACCTTGGCCAACCTCTCGGCCGCTGTGGTTTTACGTCAACGCGGGGTAACCGCCGAAGGCGTCGCGGGGTTCAGCTTAGGTGAATACGCCGCCTTGGCTTGGGCTGGGGTCCTGCCGTTTGAAAAAATCTTCCCCTTAGTCCGACAACGGGGTGAGTTCATGGCTCAAGCCGCTCAGTCGTTGGACCGCAGTGCAGGTGACCCCGGCATGGCGGCCGTTTTGGGACTAAGCCCCGAACAAGTGGACGCTGTTCTTAGTAAAGAAGGCATCCCCAACCTCTTTGGAGCGAACTACAATTCACCGGTGCAGGTGGTGATCTCGGGGACTGCCGAAGCTCTGAAAGCGGGAGAAGCCGTCCTCAAGGCCGCCGGTGCCAAGCGGGTCCTTCCGTTAAAAGTATCAGGACCGTTTCACTCTCCCCTGCTCAAGTCGGCGGCAGAAGCCTTAGAGCAAGCGGTGATGAACCTTTCGTTTGCCGACCCCCAACTGGAGCTGTATTCTAATGTTACCGGTGCCCTCGTTCGCACCGGAACCGAAGCCAAGAGCCTGGCGGTTCGTCAGGTGACCTCTCCTGTCCGCTGGACGACCGAGGAAGCCGCTTTGGTTGCTGCTGGGTATACCAGAGTGATCGAAGCGGGCCCCGGCACGGTGTTAACGGGCCTCTGGAAGGCCCAATTTCCCGACGCGGTCTGTCTCCCGGCGGGGAAACTGGAACAAATCTCGCAAATCGGGTAAAAGGAAACAGTGATGTTGTTAACAGGAAAGAAAGCCCTGGTGACCGGCGGTTCTAAAGGGATCGGCCGCGCCATAGTCGAAATGTTTCTCAAAAACGGTGCCGAGGTCTACACGCTCTCGCGAACCCCTGGTGACCTAGCCGGGCTTGAGGCCATTGCCGCCGAAGCGGGGACCCAGGTGCATTATCGTGGGGTGGATGTGGCCGATGAAGCCGCCATCACCGCTCTGATCAAAGAAATTCTCAAAGAATCTGGGGGCTTGGACGCGGTGGTCAACAATGCCGGGATCACCCGGGATGGCTTGATTGCCCGCATGCCTGCCGACGCCTGGAACGAAGTTCTTCGCGTCAACTTGGCCAGTGCCTTCTATATCTGCAAAGCGGTATCGATGTCGATGCTGTCCCGTCGCGGCGGTTCCATCATCAACATGAGTTCGGTGGTCGGGCTTCACGGCAACGCGGGACAAACCAACTATGCCGCCTCAAAAGCGGGCCTGATTGGACTTACCAAAAGCTTGGCCCAAGAGCTTGCTCCGCGTGGAGTTCGGGTGAATGCGATTTGCCCCGGCTTTATCGGCACCGAAATGACCGAACAGCTCAACGAAGACCAGAAAAAAGCCTTATTTGCCCGCATCCCGATGGCCCGTATGGGCTCGGCCGAAGAAATCGCCCGCGTCGCCCTCTTCTTGGCGTCCGATCTGTCGACGTATGTCACGGGTCAGGCTCTGTCGGTGGACGGCGGCATGGGCATGTAGTGAGGAGTGAACCATGTCCCGACGAGTTGTAGTTACCGGTCTAGGTACCGTCAACCCCCTCGGCCATAGTGTCGAA
Source organism: bacterium (assembly GCA_021782055.1). The sequence continues at coordinate 5,361 of JAJXVP010000069.1, forward strand.
GAAACCTGGGCGGCCATTCAGGCGTCCAAATCCGGTATCGGCCGGATTACTCACATTGATGCCTCGACGATGCCGTGTCAGATCGCGGCCGAGGTCAAGAATTTTGATCCTTCGCGATACCTGGACAGCAAAGAAGCCCGCAAAATGGACCCGTTTAGCCAGTTTGCTTCGTATGCTGCCCTTCAGGCTTTAGAAGATTCCGGTCTGAAGGTCGGTGAAAGCATCGCCCCGGAACGCATTGGTACGGTGTTAGGCAATGGCATTGGAGGGGTTCAGGCCCTCGAAACCGCCTACGAGAAGATTTTTGCCGGCGGAGGCCCCAACCGCATTCCCCCGATGTCTATCCCGAAGTTGATTTCAAACGAAGGCCCGGGGAATATTGCCATCTTGACCGGCGCTCAAGGCCCTTGTTACTCGCTGTTAACGGCGTGTTCAGCGGGAACCGACGCCATTGGCGACGCGGCCCGTTGGATTCGGGATGGTGTGGCCGATGTGATGATCACCGGCGGTACCGAAGCGGCCATCACCCTCATGGGAATCGGTGGTTTCTGTGTGCTCAAAGCCGTCACCTTTAAGTTCAACGACGAACCAGAAAAAAGCTCGCGTCCGTTTGACAAGGATCGTTCGGGCTTTGTCATGGGCGAAGGGGCTGGAGTGCTCATCCTGGAGGATTACGAGCACGCCAAGGCTCGCGGGGCAAAAATTTACGCAGAACTGGTCGGTTACGGGATCACCTGCGATGCGTATCACCTGACCAGCCCGCACCCCGAAGGCATCGGTGCGGTTCGTGCGATGCAAATGGCACTCAACCAAGCGGGGATGAAGCCCCAAGATATCGACTACATCAACGCGCATGGAACCTCGACCGAGATCAATGATCCCACCGAGACCAAGGCCGTCAAGACGGTGTTTGGGGACCATGCCTACAAGTTGAAGATGAGCTCGACCAAATCGATGACCGGCCACTGCATTGGGGCCACCGGGGCCATCGAAGCCATCATTTCGATCTTGGCGTTGCGGGATCAGTATTTTCCGGCCACGATCAACCTCGATAATCCCGATTTAGAAGCCGGTTGTGATCTCGACTACGTGCCTCACCACGGCGTTAAGGGAACCATCCGCGCTGTTATGACCAACACCCTAGGGTTTGGCGGTCACAACAGTTCGCTGATTTTTACCAAAGCCTAAAGTCCAACGGGGCCTGTGGTCCCGCGAACCTTTAAAAACGGCTCTAAGACGATCTGCTCAAAAGGCAGGTCGTTTTTTTTATTGCGCAGAAGGACTCGTTCGGCCATGCGGCGGCCTTGCTCGCGGGCTTGGTGATCTACCGAAGTTAAGGGAGGGTTGCCGTATTCCAGCCACGAAAGGTTATCGTAGCCTACTACCGAGATCTCTTCGGGAACGCTGATACCGGCCTGACGAAGCGCCGCTAGACAACCTAAGGCCACCCGGTCCGAGATCGCGACAAAGGCGGTTGGTCGGGGACCTTGAAGCCCCAAGACGCGGAGTGTCGCGGCATAGCCGCCTTCAAACGTATAGTTGGAGTCGGCCACCCAGTCTTCGGTCCAGTGCGGGTCTAAATGGCTGATCTTTTCGCGGTAGACGGCTTCGCGCAGGCCCGAGGAATTGCTGGGTTGGGTATGACCGCTCAGAAAGGCAATACGGCGGTGTCCCAGGGCCAGCAAATGATCCAGGGCCAAACTCCCCCCTCTGCGGTCATCGGTACACAGGCTGTCGCACTGCCAGTCGGAGCGGTAGCGTTGAAATAAGATCAAGGGAATCCGGCATGCTTGGATAAAGCTGGTTAACGAGGCGTCTTCTTGCACCGAGAGCAAGATCAGGCCTTCGACACCTCGGCGGGTAAAATCTTCTAAAATGCGGAGTTCTTTGTCCTCTTTGCGTTCGGTGAACGAAAACAGCACACCAAAATCTTTTTCGAAAGCCGCCTCTTCGACCCCGGCCATGACTTCGGCAAAGAAGGGATTGATGACCGTATCGCCAATTACCCCGAGGGTTCTCGTCGAACGGGTTCTGAGTCCCCGGGCCAGGGTACTGGGGACAAAGTGGAGAGTGTCGATAGCCTGACGAACGCGGGCTTCGGTAGCGGCTCCGACTTTTCGAGTCCGGTTGATGACATGAGATACAGTCGTGCTCGAAACGCCGGCGAGCCGGGCGACATCATGAATGGTAGCGATAACAGGCCTCCCTAGGTTCTTTTTTAGTCTAAGAGAGATTGTAAAACTTGTCCAAGAGGTTCAGTAGTGCTTGAGTGCCAGCCAGTGTGGCTGTATGCTTATTTTTATGAATGAATCCACCTTGCCTGTTCAAAATGACGAAGGCAAAAAGGTCTTCTTTTTGTACCCCGCCAGTGTTATCCAAAATGAGATGGTCTTAGAGATCGTTCATGCGGAATATGCCGTATACCTTTTAAATGAGCATGCCAAGGTACCCCGGCTGATGGCCCGCTACCCGGACTCCATTCTTTTTATCAACTTAGACGAAGGGATGAAGGAGCCCGAGTGGGAGGCTTTCATTCGGAATCTCCAGCGGGACTCCGAGACTTCGTCGGTGAAGATTGGCATCCTTACTTACAACAACAATGCCGAACTGGCCCAGAAATACCTGATGGACCTGTCGGTCCCTTGCGGGTTTATCAAGCTTTCGCTAGGGCTCAAGAAAAGCACCGAGATTTTGCTCAAAGCTCTGGAAGCTAACGAAGCCCGGGGACGCCGGCGGTATCTGCGGGTGACCTGCCAAGATAATGCCACCTTTAACGTTGTCGTAGGGGATAAAACCCGTTCGGGAAAAATTGTGGACATTAGTTCCGTAGGGATGGCCTGCCTGTTTGACAGTACGGTGGCGATTCCGGTAAGAACGAAGCTGGTCGATGTTCAGCTGAAGCTCAAGGGGGTCTTGGCCAAGGTGTCAGCCGTGGTCTTTGGAACCCGTCCCGTCGAGGGGGGGCTCATGTACGTTCTGCTGTTTGACCTGACGCCTTCGGGCGATACCAAACAAAAAATCCGAGTCTACATTCAGCAGAATCTGCAGGCCTCGATGGACGCGGAAATTAAAACACTTCCCTAAGAGAAGTCGGGAGGACTCATGAAAAACTTTGCCGTCCTTGCGGCACTGGCGCTGTTGCCCGTCGGTTTGTTTGCCCAAACTCTAGCGAACCTGCCGGTGACACGAGTCGTGCTGTATACCAGCGGTGTGGAATACGTCGAACGGGAGGGTTTGGTGACGTTGCCCGCATCCTTGCCCCTAGCCTTGGATAAGGGACAGCTCAACGACCTGTTGAAGTCGCTGACCGTGAAAGGTCCTGTTACTGCCGAGGTTTCGTTTCCTGTTCAAGAGCCGTTGGCTCGTGCTCTGGCCGGCTTTACTCCCGACTTAAGCGGGGAGGGCGGGCTTGCTTCTCTGCTCCCCCAACTCCGGGGCTTGGAGGTGCGGGTGAGTGCGCCCAACCCGGTAACCGGACGGTTAGTCGGGGTGGATACAGAAATCGTTGAGTCAGCCCTGGGCCGCCGACAAGAAGAGCTTTTGACGTTAGATACCGCCGAAGGGTTAAAACGCTTCCCGTTGTCAGCTTTGTCGTCCTTTCAACTGGTGGACGCTTCGGTCCGTCGGCAGTTGTCACAGGCCTTGGAGCGTCTGGCTGCGGGGAAGGACTCCCGCCGCCAACTGGTCAAGGTGGTGTTTACCGGTAAGGGCGAACATCGCCTTCAGCTAGGGTATGAAGATGAGGCGCCGGTCTGGCGAACCTCGTATCGGCTCTTGTTGGGGCCACAAACTACCCTTCAAGGCTGGGCGGTGGTCGAAAATACCAGCGAAGCGGATTGGCAACAAGTGCGCCTGTCCTTAGTAGCGGGTTCCCCCTTGTCGTTTGCCGAAGATTTGGCCACCCCTCGTTGGGTAAGACCAGCCCCGGAGCCTCCCCGTCCGGCCCCTCTTGCCGCGCTGAAAATGATGGAAAGTCCAAGCCCTGCCCTGATGACGGAACCAGAGGCAGAACCCCCGGTGACTTTAGGGCCCTTGTTCCGCTTTGACCTGAGCCAGCCGGTGAGCTTAGCCAGGCACGACAGCGCGATGTTAGAGCTGTTTAGCACCCCCCTTGCGGTGACCCGCGTCAGTGTTTGCCCGCCGGAGGGCGGCGTGCTTTCAGGGGTTCGGTTGCATAATGGGAAACTGCCTTTGCCGGAAGGCCCAGTGACGGTCATCGACGGCTCGGTTTACGCGGGTGACGCCCGGACAGCCTTTTTAGCCCCAGGCGAGTCTTCGGTTTGGACGTACGCCCACGATAGCCTGATGCGGCGGGAACAAAGTTCAGCCAACGAGGTCACCGTCACCAGCATCACGGCATCTGGTGGGGTCCTGAAGACCCAAAAAGAAGAGGTGTTTAAAACAGACTACCGTTTGACCAACCTGTCAGACGAGAAAAAGACTGTCCTTGTGGAACAGCGCGTGGTGCCCGGTCGTGAGCTGGTGTCGCCTGACGTTGGTGAACGGGAACAGGGCTTGTACCATTTTTCTGTACCCGTGGCTCCCCACCAAACGGCTGAGCTGACGGTACTAGAAAAGCGGCCGCTCGTGGTGACCGAGGTTTTGACGTCACTCACTCCCCAGAGCCTAAGCTTGTTGATTCATTCGAATGGGCCTCTGAGCCCCGAACTTCGTAAGGCGCTTGACCAAGCCGCCGGCTACCAAAACCAGGTCAGCCACTGGACCAGCATCGCCGCACAGCTGAACCAAGACAAAGAGCGTTTGACCTCGGACGAGGAGCGTCAGCGGCAGAACTTGACGGCGGCCGGAAGGGATTCGCCGTTTGGCCAAGAGACCTTACGCCAATTGGCGGCGACAGAAGCCAAGTTGGCCGACCTTGCCGACCGCTTGGAGCGGGCTCAAAGCCAGGAACGAGAGGCTCAACAAGCCTTGACCGCGTTCCTGGGTACCTTGAGTGTTCGCTGAACTGGGGACGCCCCCCAGCCGGTTAACGGATTTCGCGGGGGCGCAGGTGCCAGATCGACACCAAGATGACGACGTTGAGGGAAAGCTGTTTCCACCAGATAAAGCCGTCAGGGGTGAAGGGTTTTGAAATGACAAAAGACTCGAGGATGATTTTGGCCAGCCACACGAGGGCTACCGTGAAAATCGCTACCCCTGCGATGTTGGGTTGAAGGATGCCAAAGGGGGTGAGAAACATCACCAGGCCGCTGAGAAATTCGAGGATACCAAAGGTGATCCTTAAAAACGGCGGTTCGTGAGGTACCCCTAAAAGGCTGGTTACCGAATTCAGAAGTGAGCTCTGGTGCTGAGCTAAAGCCTGGGCTCCGGTAATCATCAAGAAGATTCCGAGGGCCAAGGATAGCAAGGTCTGGGAACGGAAAAAGTTTTTGTTGTCTTGCATGATTCCTCCTCTCCCCAGCATAAGAAAAAACCAGGGCCCCTGCAAAGAAAATCTTTTGGGAAAAAAGAAAATATTTTTTGAAGCAAGGGGTGTTTTTGCGCTGTCCTTCGGGGTAAACCCAGGAGGGCTTTGATGATTCAATACCGCATCTTTCAAACTAAGTTGAGGTCAGTCAAACAGTTCGCGGCCAAGGTTAACTTGTTAGGAAGCCAAAACCGCAAGAAACTCGTCAGCCTGATGCACGAGATGGGGCTGTCTCAGAGCCCCGAAGAGGTGGAAGCGAGCCTCAAGTTCTTAAAAAAAACCATCGTTAAACTTTGTTCCCAGGGGTACGCGGTATATTTAGACGAATTTATCCGCTTTGAGCCGGTCATCACGGGGCCGTTCGAGAGTGCCGAAGACCACTTTAAAGCCCCTCGCAACCAGATCAAGATCCGTGCGGCCGTGACCAAAGAGTTTCAAAAAAACTTTGAGGGCCTTTTTCCCCAGAAACTGCCCTCGGTGGTGTTCGCTCCGGTGTTTCATGTGGTCGAGAACCTGGCTACCGGGCATAAGAATTGGGACGTTAGCCGAGAACAGGTGATTCGACTTCGAGGGGAACGCTTGCGCGGCTTAAAAGAGGAGGGGAAGGCGAAGCTGTACTTCGTCAACGCGGAGGAGCCGGAACAAAAAACAGGAGCTTTAAAGCCCTACAGCGTGACCGACACCGAGATTCTGCTTATTTTACCCCCAGTGACGTTTGTTCGGGGGTACTTTGAGCTGTACTGGAATCGAGATTTATCCCAGCGGGTAGGTCGCAGTGTCGTGCTAGAGGTCCTCAGTTAGGGAGGGGGAGGGGAAGATCTGGCCACCTCGGGCACTGTCATGAGTCTAAGGGCGTAACTGTCATGAGTCTAAGGGCGTAACTGTCATGACAGTAGAGCCTTTACACTCATGAGTGTTGGGCCTTCACTCTCATGAGTGGTGAAGGCGGGGCTAAGTAGTCTTGTTTCAAGAATGCAGTAAAGAAAGAGGAGGACAGGTATGCAGCTTTCTGGCAATACAATTTTGATTACCGGCGGTGGGTCGGGAATTGGTTTGGGGTTGGCCCTCGAGTTTCAAAAGCTCGGTAATACGGTACTGATCGCG
>JAJXVP010000422.1 GCA_021782055.1 bacterium
GGTCATCCTGACAGACGAAGACCCTCGGGGTGAACCTTCCGAACAAATCTTAGCAGATCTGGAGGCTGGAATCACCCAGAAATCGCTCGGCATTACCTATTGGAAGATTACCCCACGAGCCCAGGCTGTTGATTTTGCCCTTAGCTTGGCGGGTCCCGGTGACACAGTTTTGCTTTTAGGCAAAGGTCACGAACAAACTTTGGTCGGCCCCCAGGGTAGCGAGCCCTATGACGAAGAAGCTGTGGCCCTAGCGTCTTTAGCGAGGCTTGGTTGGTCATGATCAAGCTGAAAAAGCTGTGGCTGAAATCCCTCCTAGGTCTGCTGAGCTTGTTGATAACAGTCCCGGAGGCTTCAGCTTTGACAGCGCCGGCCTCACCAACACCATCGCCATCGCCATCGCCAACACCCACACCCATTCTTTCAGATCCACAAACGGGGCCGCTTCAAGAGCGGACCTTACTGCTTGACCAACAGAGTTTTTGGACGTTGAGGACCGAGGAGCAGGACGTCCCTTTGGCGGTAGTCCCTGACAACGGTCTTACCGTACTATCCTTGACCGGTGGTTGGCTGATTCTTAAAGCCGACCTCTCCTTTAGCCCTGAAAGCTTGGCTTGGCTACCGACTACCGATTTGCAAAACCGAGAGCCGGCCATGCTGACCGGTACCCCCAATGCCGTGAGTGCTGGGCAAGGTGTCGTCTTTCTCACAGCAGACAAAATGGGACTGCTGTACCCCCGCGAGGGTACCGTGTTTTGGACTCAGGCCCCACCGCTGAGTCCAGACTCTTTGAGTGTCAATAAAAACGGTTTTGCCGCAACCTCGGGGCGACGACTCTTTATCAAAAAGACGTGGAACCAGGAGTGGAATGAGGCTGAGCCCTTGCCGTTTTTTCCCTCCAACTTTACGGCCTCTCCAGCTGGTCAACCTTGGGCCTGTGACAGTCTTCAGGCTCTACCCTGGACAAGACGACAAGAATTTTGGAATCCGCTTCCCGCCCCACAAGCCCCAGGGAGAATGACCGAACTACTGCCTTTTTCCGATGATCAAGGTTACTTTGCCTGTGGTCCGGGTTGGGTGGGTGGGTTTTCTACGGAGGGGACGCTCTTGTGGTCGAGGTTCACGACCCTGAATGGCCAGGAACTCCCCCAAGATCTTCGCATGGCGGTCGGCAATAACAGACTGTATCTATGGTCGGCATTAGCTCGAACGGTTTGGGTCTGGTCATGGGATTCCCAAGAATCTGCCGGTTCGACGCTCGTCCCCCCGGTTTCTTGGCAAGAATTGATTGATGCCCCAAGGCAACTGGCACTAACCTGGGCCTCACAAGGGGCTTACCCCGAAGCCGGGTTACTTCAGGCTGGGGCAGAACTGCTGTATAAAGCCCAACTTCAGAGTGAGCCCTTTTCAACGGTCTGGAGCCGGTTCACCGACGATGCCCGCTCGGCCAAAGCGGCCTATTTTAACACCGCTCTGGGCAATGGCAGTTTTACCCTCGATTGGTCTGAACCGAATGGCTTGCCTCTTGCCGATTGGTCCTGGCTTCCCGATGCCGGAACCGCACCCAGCAGAGCCTGGAAGGTCGAAAGCCAGACCTTTTGGGAAGGCCAACCTGGCAAAAAGAGGCTTTTAACTATTGCTCAAAAGGCGAGCAAAAGCCCTTGGCCAGGAGCCGAACACTATCAGTATGGACCGTTGCAACTCCCCTCTTGGCTGAATATAACGGTATAGCCGTTGAAAGTGAGAAAGGTCCCCTCGCAAAAAGACAGCTTAGGTTGGGTCAGAATTCCTCTCCCCGTCCCGCCACAGCCCTATAACTTACCCACCGAATAAAGGGGGCGCTTATTCAAGGGAGCGGGAAATGGCCTCGTGGATTATCCAGTCGAGTACCCCCGCGTAACTTAAACCTCGGCTCATCGCCATACGGGGGAACATCGAAATGGTGGTAAAACCCGGCAAAGTATTAATTTCATTGAGGTAGACATGACCAGTAATCTTGTCTACAAAGAAGTCCACGCGAGAAAATCCTTGAATATCCAAGGCCCGGTATGCTGCCTCAGCGGTGGCCAGTAAATTTTCGGCCAAAGCGGTTGGTACACGGGCAGGAATGAGCAAGCGGGCGCCCTGAGGGTCCAAATACTTCGCGTCGTAATCGTAGAACTCGTGCGTAGGTTCAATTTCACCCGGTCCAAATGCGGTAGGTTCTGGGCAGTCGAGCACCGCCACCTCTACCTCTTGCACCGTCATGGCTTTTTCGATCAACACTTTTTCATCTACGGCAAAGGCGACTTCAAGAGCTTTCTTGAAACTTTCCTGATCCATGGCTTTTGAAACCCCAACCGAAGAACCTGAGTTGGAAGGTTTGACAAATAAGGGCAGACCCAAAAGTTCGACAGTTTCATGAAAAAGCCGTTCCAGGTAAGCCGGGTCTCTTTGTGCTAGCCTCAGGTGAGCCACTCGGTAAGGGACTACCGGTAACCCATGTTGTTCCCAGACCTGTTTAGCAAAGACTTTATCCATCCCCAAGGCACTACCTGCTACTCTGGCTCCCGTCGAGGGCAGTCCTGCCGTTTCTAGCAAGCCCTG
>JAJXVP010000070.1 GCA_021782055.1 bacterium
GTCTTTGAACGTACCCGCGAAATTGGGACCATGAGGGCAATGGGCATGCAACGTCCCTCACTGATCGGGGTTTTCTTGGCAGAGAGTGCCTACCTCGGTTTAGTCAGCTCGGTTGTCGGAATGCTCATCGGCGCAGGGGTTTTAGCGCTTTTGAGCCAAGTGACCTTTCCGGGGAATGCCGTTGTCGATATGTTCTTGGTCAAAGGCCATCTAGTCTGGGCTTGGCCCTGGCAGAATGTCCTTTGGGTGGTGCTGGGTATGTTGGCGACCGGCTTTTTTGGCGCCGTGTTTCCGGCGTGGAAGGGGGCTCACCAAAAGCCCGTGGATGCCTTGCGTCACGACGCTTAGGCAAGGAGTAGAAACGTAGCATGAAAATTTTCAGTTTATTTTTGTTGGCAGTTGGTCTGCCGATGTTTTTGGCGGCCGAGGTTCCTGCCAATTCGAAAGAAATTTTGGCCCGGATTGACCGCCAAGTTACCTTTATGGATTCGGACTATTCGGCGCAGGTTGATATTGTTCAAAAGAAGCCCGAAGAAGGCGAATCCTTTACCCGTGTGGCCCTGTTCCGGCGTGACCGCGATTCCGAATACCTTATTATGGTGCTCAAACCCGACTCGGACAAAGGCAAAGGGTACCTCAAAATCGGTCCCAATTTGTGGCTGTACGACCCTGTAGCCCGCCGGTTTACCGTGACCAGCGCCAAAGACCGTTTTCAAAACTCGAACGCCCGTAACTCGGACTTTACCCGTTCGAGCCTGGCCGAAGACTATAAAATTGTCGATTCGTACCCTCAAAAGCTGGGTTCGCTCAATACGACTGTCTACGTTCTGCAGGCGATTCACAACAATGTGACCTTTCCCAGGACAAAGTTGTGGGTGACTCCCGACCATTTGGTGCGCATGAGCCAAGATTTCAGCCTTTCGGGGCAGTTGTTGCGAACGACCGCCATCCCCACCTACCAAAAGGTGGGCAATCGCTATGTGCCTTATAAAATGGTCATTATTGACCAACTGCGCGGCAAAGAAGTCAATGGAAAGTTTGAACACGAAATGACGCAGATCACCATTACCAAGCCGAGCCTAGACCCCTTGCCCGATATTATGTTTACCCAGACATACCTCGAGAAAATGGCTCAATGAAAAGACTGTTCCTGTTGGCTCTAGGAGCCCTCGTCCTGGGGCCGTTGTGGGCTCAAAATGCCCAGACGTCTAGCCCGAATTCGTCGGGGGAATCGTCTATGATTGATGGCTTGTTTACCAACCCGCCGCCCGACAAGGTCGATAAAGACCCCCGTCAGAGTGTTAACCCCAACTTATACTCGGGCCAGAGCATGAAGTTCTTTGAGAACGTCAAAGCCAGCGGGTACTACGTCGGTGGGTGGGATAAAACCTACCAAGACGCCGTGGGCACGCCCTACAACTCGTTGGATTTTACCTTTGGCACCGATGTTCGCGTGGACCCTACGGTTCGAGCCTATGCGGCTCTTGATGTGCTGTACCCACAACCCATCAACAACCCGAACCAAACCAACGCTTTTAACCCGTATATTAACAACCTGCCCAGTCAGGGGAACCTGACTTTCTCGACGCTCACGGTTAAAGAAATCTTTTTAGATTACACTCTGTACAATCAAATCTTTTTTAGGCTTGGTAGGCAATCGTTGGTTTGGGGGCAGGGCCGGTTATTTAACCCGGGTAACTTTGTGAATGACATTGCCGATGGCGTGGCCGCAAAAGCCGTTACGACCGTGGACGGTTTTAACCTGACGGGTGTCGTCATTAAGAACGACTCCTTTTACAACGTTTCGGCGGCCGATACCGCATCGACGAGCAGTTTAGCCGAAGCTGGCATGGTAGAATCGAGCTTAGGGCCGCTCAACTGGGGGCTTTCGGGCTTTTACCAGAAGATGTTAGGCTATAAGGCCGATCTGTACCTGAAAACGTACTTTTTAGACACCGATTGGTTTGCCGAAGGTGTCGCCGAACACGCCTCCATGGAGGGTGATTGGATTCCCAGTGCTGTTGCTGGTGCATACCACGAGTTTACTTGGGGGACCACCAGCTGGCTTAAAGTCGAAGCGGAGTATATGTTTTCGGGTAGAGGCGGCGGGGCCAACGAAAGTTTTAACGTGACGCCTACCACCTTTTATGGCTATAATGACCAATCGGTCGGGGTGGGCCTTTCATCGGACGCGCTTAATTTTGTGAACCTAAAACCAACCTTTTCGTGGCTAACGGCCTTAAAGGATGGTTCAGGTCAGATGATCTTGGCGCTGACGAATACAACGATTCCGCACCTCGAGATTTCGGGAGCCGTTGTGTACATCTATGGGCCCGATAATGGCCGTTACGTGCTGGACAACCCCGATACGACCGAACATCGGGTTCTGTCGTTCACGCTGAAAGTTACCTTTACCTTGGACGGAGAAACAAGCACGAAGTAGTCCAGAGACGGAACTCCGTGTAAAAAAAAGGAGTCAACGAATGAAGATTGCGATGGTGGGCACCGGCTACGTCGGTTTAGTGACAGGGACCTGTTTTGCCCAAATGGGCAATACCGTGACCTGTGTCGACGTTGATGCCGAAAAGATTTCCGGCCTAAAAAAAGGCCTAGTGCCCATTTATGAACCTGGTCTAGAAGCTATGGTGGTCGAAAACACCCGCCTTGGCACCCTGAAGTTTACAACGTCGTTGAAAGAAGCCTTGATTGACGCCGAGGTTTGTTTCATTGCGGTGGGAACGCCGATGGGCGCGGACGGAAGCGCTGACCTCAAGTTTGTTTTAAAGGTAGCCGAACAAATCGGCGAAAACGCGGTACGGCCCTTGGTCGTGGTCGACAAATCCACTGTTCCTGTAGGGACTGCCGACCAGGTGAAAGCTGTGATCGCTGCTGGCTTTCAAAAACGCGGCTTTACAGGCGAATTTTGGGTTGTTTCGAACCCTGAGTTCCTCAAAGAAGGCGCCGCTATCGATGACTTCATGAAACCTGATCGCGTTGTCGTGGGCGCCGATGACCCTAAACCCCTAGCGGTGATGCGCGAGCTGTACAAGCCCTTTACCTTTAGCCATGACCGTTTTATCGAAATGGACGTTCGTAGCGCCGAAATGACCAAGTACGCGGCCAACGCCATGCTGGCCACCAAAATTAGCTTTATGAACGAAATTGCCAATATCTGCGAAAAAGTCGGTGCCGATGTAAACAAGGTGCGGGTGGGTATTGGTTCCGATTCGCGCATTGGTTACAGCTTCATCTACCCCGGCTGTGGCTACGGCGGGAGCTGTTTTCCTAAAGATGTCCGCGCCCTAGAAAAAACCGCCCGCGACGTGGGCTACACCGCACGCATCCTGAGTGCCGTCGAGGCCGTCAACGCCGATCAGAAAAAGGTTCTGCCCACCAAAGTGGTCGCACGGTTCGGTGACAACCTAAAAGGTAAGACCTTTGCGGTGTGGGGCTTGGCCTTTAAGCCCGAGACCGATGATATGCGCGAGGCGTCGTCGGTGACCTTGATTCAAGACCTACTAGCCCGGGGTGCCTTGGTTAAGGCCTACGACCCTAAGGCCGAGGGTGAAGCCAAAAAACATTACTGGCCGTCAGAACCTGGGTTAACCTTTTGTTCAAGCAAGTACGAGGCCGCCAGCGGTGCCGATGCTCTACTTTTGGTGACCGAATGGAAAGAGTTCCGCAGTCCCGATTTTGACGAGCTAGCCAAAAGCCTTAAAGCCAAAGTGATCTTTGACGGGCGCAATCAATACAACGCGGCCCGGTTAGCCGAGCTGGGTTTCGAGTATTACGCAATCGGCGTAGGAAAATAAAATCATGGAAAAGCATCCGTTCTTTTTAACCATCGACACACGGGGGTGGACCCCCAGCGAAACGGGCAAGGTTCAGCGCGTGATTAAGAAAGCCGAGCTCAAACCCGTTTGGCTGATGTCGTGGACAGAACTGCAGGATGCGGGCTTGATCGATGAAATCCTCAAGTCGAAAGAAGAATCAGGGGCCGAAATCGGCATTATCTCGGGGGGGCCAGGTGCGCCAGGGGCCACCATTGAAGAACAAATTGCTTTTTTGGTGGACGCGGTTGAACGGCTTTCGGGAACAAAACCTCTGGTTCACCGAGCCGATGACTGGTGTGTGGACGAGGCTCTATATGCGGCGTTAGCCAAAAACGGTGTGAAAGTCGACGTTACGGTGACACCCCATGTGGCGTGGCCCGGAAAAGCAGACTACTCCACCTATTCTGAAAAGGTCTACATGACCCCTCAGGGCGTGCTTGAGGTTCCTGTCACGGTTCGGACCGTGGCTCAGCACGAGCTGGTGCTGGATCTGCGCAAACTTCCAACGTTGCCGGGACGTTTGGTTCGCTGGTTGTTCCCTACCGAAATTTGGCTAGAACCTAATGGTCGTTGCCGTAAAGACCTTTACGCCTTAGCGGACCGTTGTCGCCACGATGGTCTTTTGGCCCACATGACCATTACACCCCGGTGTCATTTAAGGCATTCAGACAACTTGGTTCGACGGCTCTTGGCGTTTTTTTCGCGGACCGAAGGCTGGTGGCAAGCGGTGTCGGCTGGCGAGCTGGTTCGCGACTTTAAACAAACTCAACAGAACACGGTTTGACCGATACGCCCTCTGTAGGCATACTAAGCACATGAGAAAATACCTATTCACCTCGGAGTCTGTGTCCGAGGGACACCCGGATAAATTGGCCGACCAGGTATCCGACGCCGTCCTGGACGCCTGCTTAACCGAAGACCCCCAGGCTCGCGTCGCCTGCGAAACCTTCACCACTACCGGTCTGGTTCTGGTGGGTGGCGAAATCACCACCAAAACCTACGTTGACCTGCAAGAAATTGTTCGTGGTGTGGTAAAACGCATTGGTTACGATGACCCGGACTACGGGATCGACTACAAATCCATGAACGTGATGAACGCGATTCATTCGCAAAGCCCTGACATTTCGCAAGGGGTTTCGGGCGAGGGCATGTACAAGGGTCAGCAGGGCGCGGGCGACCAAGGCATGATGTTTGGGTTTGCCTGCAACGAAACCCCCCAGCTTATGCCCGCTCCGATCACCTACGCCCATGAGCTGTTGCGCTACGCCTCGCATCTGCGCAAGCAGGGAACCATCCCGTGGTTGCGGCCCGATGCCAAAAGTCAGGTCACCATCCAATACGAAGACGGGGTGCCCAAGCGTATCGATACCATTGTCATGAGCCACCAGCATGACGAATCGGTAGGCCACGCCGAGATTCAAGAGCAACTGATTGACCGTGTGGTCAAACACGTGCTTGAGCCCACTGGGCTTTTGGACGCTAACACGAAATTCTTTGTTAACCCGACGGGCCGCTTTGTCATTGGCGGACCGCATGGCGATGCTGGTCTTACGGGCCGCAAGATTATTGTCGACACCTATGGCGGCATGGGACGTCATGGCGGCGGCGCTTTCTCGGGCAAAGACCCGAGCAAAGTCGACCGTTCGGCGGCCTACATGGCCCGCTATGCCGCCAAGAATGTCGTGGCGGCTGGTCTGGCCCAACGGTGTGAAATTCAGGTCAGCTACGCCATCGGTGTGCCGTTCCCAGTCTCGATTATGGTCGATACCTACGGTACCGGAGTGGTGCCCGAAGAAAAAATCGCTGCCGCCGTCGAAAAGACCTTTGATTTCAGCCCGGCTGGTATCGTAAAGACGTTGAATCTCTTGCGCCCCATCTATTTGGCTACGGCCGCTTACGGGCATTTTGGTCGTGCTGACTTCCCCTGGGAAAAAACCGACAAGGTCGAAGAGCTCAAAAAGGCAGTCTCCTAATGTTTCGCGAGCGAACTGAAGAAATCAAATTCTCGTTTCTCTTTTTGGATGTTCTGCTCGCGGCCTTAGCTTTTACGGTTGCTTTTTCAATTCGCTTTTTTGTTATGTACCCCAGCGACTACGCCACGCTCGACAAGGTGTCGTATTCGTGGTTTGGGGGAATTTTGATTTTGTCACAGGTGGTAGTCTATTCGGGGTTCAACCTGTATACGCCTCGCCGGTTCCTTTCGTCTGTTGATGAAGTGGGAGCTGTGCTGGGGGGCGCGGGACTCAATCTTTTCTTTAGCTTTGCGATTTTGTACTACCTGCATATCTACGAAGTGTCGCGTTTGTTGCCCTTGTTGTACTTTGTCAGCGAGGTGGTGCTGACCCTGGTTGGTCACTCGCTGTTCCGCAAAGTGGTACTGGGTCGCCGTAATACCGGACGTGATCTGCGCGAGGTAGTCATCGTTGGTGCAGGCCCGGCCGCCCGTAAAGCCGCCGAGATTATTGAACGGAACCGGCTTTTTGGGTTAAAAGTGGCAGGTTTTGTGCTCGAAGCCGGTGACCGCGACGAAGAGGTTCAACGCCTTGGGGATATCGTTCTAGGCCGGGTTGAAGACCTTGAAGCGATCACCGACCGCCTCAAACCAAACTACATGATTTACGCCGGGCACAGCGACGACCATCAGAACCTCAAGAACGTGTTAAACCTTTGTGATAACCAAGGGATTCACCTGCAAGTGGTACCTAGCTACAGCGATCTTATTACCGTCAACGGCAGTATCGAGAACTACGATGGTCTACCGGTGCTGACGATTCGCGATATTCCCGCGCGCTCGGGGGTCAACCGCGTTTTGAAGCGGACGTTCGATGTTGTGTTTTCCCTCGTCTTTCTGTTGGTGTTCTCGCCGGTTTTTGTGGTGGTTGCCCTCTTGGTGAAGCTTACTTCCAAGGGACCTGTATTCTTTTTGCAAGAACGTGTGGGTTTAGACAATAAAGTTTTTCGTATGCTCAAGTTCCGTACCATGAAAGTGCAGGATGCCCAAGCCTCTGCTACGGTTTGGACAACCAAGAATGACCCCCGGGTGACGGCGATAGGGCGCTTGTTGCGCAAAACCTCGCTAGACGAGATCCCCCAGTTTATCAATATTCTGCTCGGGCAAATGTCGGTGGTGGGGCCACGGCCTGAACGTCCTTACTATGTCGAGCAGTTCAAGACCCGCTACCCGTATTTTAAACGGCGGCATGCCGTGAAGGCTGGCTTAACCGGCTGGGCGCAGATCAATGGCTTTCGGGGGGACACCTCGATTCAAGACCGTATCGACGCCGACATCTATTACATCGAAAATTGGTCCCTCTTTTTAGATTTGAAAATTGTTCTTTTGACCCCCTTTAAGGGAATCTTCAGCAAGAATGCCTACTGAACCCCCGTTCTTACCCCGCTCAATGCTCTTCGTGATTACCCGAGGCGACTCCATCGGTGGTGCCCAAATTCATGTCCGCGATTTATGTCGTCGTTTGGCCTTCGAAGGTGTACGGGTGGGGGTGGCGGCCGGTACGGGCGGGGCCTTACAGGACGAGTTGGGCCCCAGCATTCCCTACTTTTTGGTTCCTTCGCTCAAACGCTCGATCAACCCTCTTTCAGATGTCTTTGCGATGGCGGAGCTTGGAAGAGTTTTGAGGGCTTTTCAGCCCCAGCTGGTGTCGACCCACACCGCGAAAGCGGGCTTTGTGGGCCGGGTTGCGGCGTTTTGGCACGGCGTACCGTCGCTGTTTACTGCCCATGGCTGGCAGTTCGCCGAGGGGATTTCATGGTGGCAAAAGATCCTGGTGTTGGCCCTTGAGACAGTCTTGGCGCGCCTGTCCCGACGAATTATTTGTGTCTCGGCCTACGACCGTTCCCTCGCCCTGAAAGCCCGTTTGGGTGGGCCCCGCAAGATTGTTCTGGTACACAACGGTATGCCCTGGCGCGAGGCTCCTGAACAGCGATCGTCAATGACCACAGCTTCGACGAAGCCTGTCTCGCTGATCATGACGGCGCGCTTTCAGCCACAAAAAGACCACGAGACACTACTCACAGCCCTAAAAATGCTCGAAAGCCACCCCTGGACGCTTCAATTGGTGGGCGATGGCCCTCTGCTTGAGCTTGTGCGCCGCCGGGTTCATGACCTGGGCTGGGACAACCGTGTGACCTTTGCCGGCCAAGTGATGGATGTGCCCCAACGGCTTGAAGCTAGCGATGTGTTTATTTTAGCCAGCTTGTGGGAAGGCTTTCCCCGCTCGATCTTAGAGGCGATGCGTGCCCAATTGCCCGTCGTGTGTTCTGAGGTCGGCGGGGTACGCGAAGCAGTCCTTGAGGGGGTAACCGGCAAAATTGTTCCTCCGCAGGACCCCCAAGCGCTGGCCCAGGCATTGCAGCCACTTTTAGAGGATCTTGCCTTACGTCAGAAGATGGGTAAAGCCGGCCGTGCCTGCTATGAAGCAGAATTCACTTTTGATGCCATGCTAGCCAAGACGCGCCAGGTTTGGGAACAGGCCCTGCGGAAAGGTAAGCCCCGGTAGCTAGGGTGTCAGCCTCTTGATGGGGGCGATCCACCACTGTTTTGGTTTAGGAAAATCTTTTAAATGGATGGCGATAAAGTTTGGGCTCCCTTTGCCGGTAGGGTCGGGGACGCGGGCAACGTACGCCAAAGCAAACGTCCACCAGCCTTCGCGGACGGTCACGCCAAAAGCACCATCTAGGCTCTTGGGACCTAAAGACCAAAACCCATAGTGAGTTTTCAGGGCAAAATTCCCTAGCTCTAAAAAGCCGGAATGCGGTTGAGTCAAAAACACCTCAACCGCCGGTTGCCCTTGGGCCGCACCTAGGGTGAGGTGGTCGAGGCTGGCCAAAGGGAACAGCGCATCGACACGCGGTCCGCCCAGGTCATACTTACCCTCGGCTTCGGCCCGCAAATCGTCTCCGCGTACCGTCAGACGCAAACCCTGAGCCTCCAGATATAACCCCGCCTCGTCCAAAAGATCGAAGACATTTTTGCCGTTTGCCGCCGCCCAAGCCAACAGTTGGCCTACACTGTGCCGACTAAGGTCTTGCGAGCCTGCGGTCCCGTCATACGGCGCAAAAATCCCCCCCAGCGTTTGTCCCGACAGCACTCCGTTCAAAGCCCACAGGCCCAACACCAGGCTCAATCCTAGCTTTTTTTTCATCTCGGCCTAAAAATCCCACGTACCGCCTACGGTCACATACGCCGTAAAGCCGTTGTCGCCGATCACCGTGCCCCGGTTCGTGTACCATTCGCCTAGCACGTTCACGAACGGCGTCAACAGCGATTTGCCCATCGGAACGGGAATTTGAAAGCCTACCGAGGTCTGGAACACCGTCATGACGTTGTTTTGGGTCAAAAACTGCATGGTTTCGTACAGGTTCTTGCTTCCCCCGTTGTTGGCATCATACCCTGGGTCGAAGACGGTACCCCATAGGCCGGGGTTCAGCGTCTGCAAGTACGTGTAGTAGGCGGTGTTGGCCCCTGCCGAGGCATCACCATGGCGGATCATCGATAGTTCGTAGGTAAAGGTGCTCTTCGCAGGGCCGCGAAACCGGGCGTTGAGGCGCAGTCGGTCCGAGTTCGGCCCAATGACGGTGCCCAGGGACGACCCGTTGTTGGTGTAATCGAGGTAGTTGATAGGGTCGGAGGCTCCACTTACACCGTTAATATAATTAGCGTAATTGGTGGTGTTGGGATTATCCAAATAATCGGGGGTGTGGGTGTAGGTATAGGGGGTCACGATGGTGTATTCCAGGCCTACCTGTTCCAAAATCCCGGGGTCCTCGGGGGTCCAATCCAGGTTGAGGTTGCCCGCCGCCTTAAAGCCGGGGTTCTTGCCCGCTAAGGCACTGACGATGGTAAAGTCGTCCAGGTACAGCTGAGCCTCGGCCCTGAGCCCGTGGGGAAAGAAATACTTGGCACCGCCGCCCAAAAACAGGTTGTCGGTATTCCCATACATTTCAGACTGCATAAAGGGAAAACCGGGAATAAAGTACCCCAAGTCAACACGCTGGCCGTAAACTACGGTTTGATAAAGATCCAGCTCCAACGGGCTGGGCGTGCGCCACTGAAACGAGCTGAAGTTCAGGTACTTTTGGGGAGCACCCCCCCCTTGACCCGACACGTCGCGGGCGGCCAGTGCTAAGAACAGTGACTGGTAGGCCGTATCGCGCGTTCGCCAGGTTAGCATCATTTCTGGGGCGGCCTGGGCTTGCGGTGACAGGATAATCGAGTCATTCTGATAAGGGTCAATAGCAGTACGCGAGTAGCCGGTCTGAAAGGAGAGCGCGCTGTTCCCCACGCTCAGTGAGGTGTTGTACGACCAGGTGACGGCAAATTGCTGACCTTTGGCTGACAGCGACGTCTTATCTACCTTATAGTCACCGGGCAACGTTGAGCCGATGGGGGCCAGTTGGGCACCAATATTGTTGATATCGAGGTTGGGGTCGCTCGAGGTGGTTTCTAGGCCCAAGACGGAGTAGGCCCCGTCCAAATACACATACGGTCCCAGCATACCCCGAAGCTGTTCACTAACCTGACTGAGACCAAAATAGCCCCGACTCGAGCCCAGGCTGTACTGACTTAGGTGGGTGTCAGGGTAGGTGAGGGGCTTGAAATACTTATTTTCGTAGGCCAGGGCTTTGGCTTTGACCGCAGCGTCGCCATTTTGTTCCGCTTCATGGAGTAAGGCTTTCATCAGAATGCCTGAGTAAGGCTCGACCATCGGTAACAAGCGGATATAGCCTTGGTTTTGCCAGGTCCGCAGGTCGTGATAAATCGGGTTGTTCAAGTCGGTTAACACCTGAGCCGAAGCTGGCAGGGCCGCAAAAGTCAAAACAAACAGAAAGGGTAAAAGTTTGCGCATGGTTGGTGCTGAATATACCGCAGAACCTAGGGGTGTGTCGTGATGCGGATCGATATTTTTTGCCGCGTGATTGATAATTACGGTGACGCGGCCGTGGCCTGGCGTTTGGCCAAATCGCTTGTTCAGCTTGACCCGACGGTAAGTGTTCGTTTGGTTGTCGAAGGTCGCCAGACGTTTCGCGCCTTGGCACCTTATACCGGGCAAGTTGAGGTCTGGGACGCTCAGGACGCCACCTTCGAGGCCTCTCTGGCCGATGTTTGGATTGAGGCTTTTGGCGAACGCTCCCCAGAAACCCTGCTACATCACTTTTGCCGGGGCCGAGCCCGAGAACTTCGTTGTCGGCTATGGATCCATCTTGAATACCTTACCGCCGAAGCTTGGGCGGTCGACTACCACCTTTTACCCTCGCCTCAGGGTTTTCCCGGGGTCGAAAAATATTTTTATGTGCCAGGGTTTCGGCCGGGAACCGGGGGCTTGTTTCAAGATCAGGAGTTCTTGGCGCGGGGACAGCACACCACCGTCAGCCTACGGAAGGATCTGTGGTTCAAGTACGCTCCTGGTGTGCCCCTGGATGCCTTTGGGCTCCTGGTGTTTTCGTACGAGCACGACTATTCAAGCTTAGGCAAAGCGCTGGCCGCTTGGGGCGCGCGCACGGGACGCGACGTGGTGGTCTTTGCGGCGGCTGGTCGGTCTCAGGAGGCCTTGTGCCGCGCTATCGCCTCGCAGGTGCGTCTGGTGGAGTTGCCCTTTGTCACTCAAAGCGAGTTTGACGGGCTTTTATGGACGATGGACGCCCTGGTTGTGCGCGGCGAGGATTCTTGGGCGCGGGCGGTTCTGATGGGCAAACCATTTGTTTGGCAGGCCTACCTGCAACCCGAAGGTTGGCAAAGCGTCAAGGTGGAAGCATTCTTAGAGGTTTTGCGGCCCTGGTTTGCCGACCAAGCTGTGTTTGACCGCTGGGCGACGCTCCACCGCGAGTTTAATGAACGAAAAGCCGAGGGCCAAGGAAGCGGAGATTTTTCTGTTTTGTGGGAAGAAGCCCCAGCGTTAGAAAAAGCTTTAGGCGAATTTGCCCAGTACGCCAAAAATCATCTCCGTTTAGAGGCCTCCCTGCTGGAATTTCTTAGAAGATTTCAGGTATAATCCTGTCTCACACTAATTTACGAGGAAAATTTATGATCGCAGC
>JAJXVP010000423.1 GCA_021782055.1 bacterium
TTCCGATCTTAAGCCAGAAGGATACCACAAGATTGTTGAGGCAATGAAAAATACCCCATTGATTTATGGAAGCTATAAAAACGACGTTATGAATTCTCAGACAGTTGAGCTTCATGATAAGCTGAAAAAAGAAGCTGAAAGAATTTATGAAGTGATGAAAAACAATGGCGGTGTTTACAAGGCCATACTGGTCAGAACAGGTTGGAAGGGTTAAGATTATGGCAGGAGTGATTTTATGAGTAGTGGCTATTATTCGGACGAGGATATTGACGGCTTTTCTAAGCGCGTCACTACGTCACCGGACGATTATCCAACACGGGCGGCGAAATCGGCAGCTAATATGCTGAGGGGCGACCCGGCAATGTATAAGCGGTATGGGGTGTATTGGTGGGGCTTAAAGGCGTTGTTGAAAAAGTATGTTCACGACGGATCGTGGTATTGTGGACCTTTCAATGACCCCGATATGCAGACAAGGGCTGACCACGGTAGCGAATTCCGAAACGCTCTAGCAGCCTTTGTTTACTTTGAATTTCACCCACTAAAGGACCCAAAATCACAATGGGAAGGGCCTGACGGGGTTATTCACCCGTACACGCTTATTGACCAGGATGCACCAAAATGACAACAGATACAAGCGAATTGTATAAGTTAATGGCGCGGGCGAATGTATTACGGCGTCAAGCTCTTGAGACACAAGGAAAAATTGTGGACGTGGCTGAAGAGTGGAAGCAAAAATTAAACGAGGCCGCCGATAAGGCAAAGACTCTAGGGGAAAAGGCCGCGATAATTTCAAAGAGGGAATTATTGCCGACCTCTTGAAAAAAAAACAACGTAGTTGTATTAGTTAAATAAATACTAGCGGAGGAATCCGCACAATAAAACCGGAAACCGAAAGGGCCGGGGACACCAGGAAGAGAATTCCTTAGTGTTCCCGGCCCTTTTTTTATTTTTCCGCGTGGGGGACGTGTGGCTGATCGAGTATGCCTTGAGCTTCAGTTAGTCAAAAGCAGGGGAAATCAAAGAATCCCCACAGACTCACAAGGAAATTGGATTTTATGGGCCGAGGCGTCGAATGAAAATCTGGACTTCCAGGGCCAAGTTGTACTGCAAGATGCGCTCAAAAAAAGCGAAGGCTATTTTCTTGAAAACGGCGTAATTTCATACGACCACAGACACCTACACGCTGACCCAGAGGACCCTACATGGACCCCTGAAAAGTACATAATCGGGGAGCCATTGGCCGTTAAGACCAAGGGGAAAAGGACGTTTGTTCAATTCAAGCTCTATAAATCGAACGCACTAGCTCAACAAATTGTCAGTAAAATTCGTGACGGTTCAACCCGCGTTAAAACGTCTATTGCGGGAAAGGTGCCGCAAATCATTCAAGAGTATTCCCAAAAGCTAGGGCACGTCGTTGAAGTGGTTAAAGGGGTTCTCTGGGATGAATTAGCTTTGACATTCAAGCCGGTCAACCAAACCCTAGCGCCTGTTACACCGGAGCAGTTTGTTAAATCGTTGACAGCAACCCCGATGCCGACAAACGTCGCAGCACGTACTGGCGGTGCGGCTTTAATTTCATCATCAAACACACCAAGAAAAAAAAGCCAGATTGAAACTGGCAAAAATCTCGAAGAGGAAGAAGAGGAAAACGAAATGGACCCTAAAAACCTCATCAAAAGCGTCGATGACGCAGTAAGTGAGTTGACCAAGGCTCTAAGGGGTGGTGGACGTGGAAAAGCGCGTAAATCCCCTATTGGTGCCGACCCTGAATTGCCACCCGAGGGCGACCCTGACGGCGACCCTGACGGCGACCCAACGGATGATCCCGATTATGACCTGGAAGATGATCCCGATAATCAGTTAGGTGACCCAGACAGCCTTGACAATGGAAACGGTGGGATGCCTCCACAAGCTCCCCGCCGTCGCGTTTCCAAGTCAATCGAAGATCAATTCCGCAATGATGGGTACGGCGAAGCGATTGACGCTTCACCTATTCTGATGGCGTTGGTTAAATCGGTTGACACCATTGCTCGGCAACAAACGCAGATTCTTAGCTTTCAAAAATCCATAGGCAAGGTTGTTTCGGCTCAGGCTGAATTAACCAAATCATTCGCCGCAGGTCCGGCTCCCCGTGCTGGTGCTATTTCTACCATGCCCAGGGCGATTGGTGGGGCTCCCTTGCAAAACGCTGGTGTTATGCCGAACTGGTCCCAAACGGAAATTATGGAAAAAGCCTTGAAAGCTCGACAAGCTGAAAAGTTGAGTTCGCAGGACTACACCATTTTGACCCGTCGCGTGACACGCGGCGAGGCTCTACCACAAGCCGCTATCGACTTGTTGAAATCAATCTAAGGAATTGGGAGGAATAAGCTAAAATGAGTATTTTTGATAACGCCGCAGGTTTGATGCCTGGCGGTTTAGGGACGGGCCTACTCGACAGCTCTGGCGTTGGTGAACTGGTTAAGGCTTTGCAGACTGGTTATGTAACCGACGTTGCCGCACGTACCGGCGGTCAAGCTTTAATCTATGAAAACCTCGAAGCGCAGGTTGTAAACGCGCTGATCGCCGCTAAAAAAGACT
>JAJXVP010000424.1 GCA_021782055.1 bacterium
AAGAAGATTTAGACGTCACCTCACGCTTAAAACAAGCAGGCGAGCTTTTAGGTATTCCTTTGCTCGACCATCTTATTTTTAGTCGTCAAGCTTTTGTGAGTTTAAAGCAGTTGGGGCATCTGCCCTAAAGCTTAAAGGCAAAATAGATAGTCAATCTTAACCGATTTTTTCAAGATTTCTTTGACGAGAACAAGGAGTTTACCTAAAATGATAGTGTGACATCGGATTTCATAAACTTTGCCGAGGAGCCTAGCCTATCCTCGACTTCAGCACCCACCACATGGAAGATTCTCATTGCGGATGATGAACCTTCGGTTCATTTAGTGACCAAACTGGCTTTGGGAGATTTCACATTTGAAGGTCGCAAGCTTGAGCTACTTTCAGCCTATGGCGAAGACGAGGTTAAAGTTCAATTAACAACCCATCCCGATATTGCCTTGATCCTCTTGGATGTGGTTATGGATACAGCAGATTCTGGGTTTGACTTGGTTCGCTATATCCGTCAAGAACTCAAGAACGCTGAAATTCGCATTATTATGAGGACTGGCCAATCCGGGAATGCTCCAGAAGATCGGATTATCATTAACTATGATATCAATGATTTCAAAGATAAAACCGAGCTGACGGTCTCTAAACTCCGTACCACTCTCATCTCTTCCCTACGAGCCTACAATCACCTTAAAAAAATTGCTCAAAGCCGCAGGTATCTCCAAGATATCATCAACTCATTGACTTCGGTTCTTATGACCGTTGATTCCCACTTGAATATCGTGCTTTGGAACAAACAAATTGAACAGTGGTCAGGAATACAGGGAATTGATGCCGTGGGAAAAAAGCTTTTTGACATTGCTCCCTGGCTAAGTCCCTTAAAACCTTTGCTGGAAGCCGCTGCCGCTACCAGAAAAGCTGATGTTCGCAGAAATATCCCCATATATGTCAATGGTGCGGAACGTTTTATTCACCTTCAAATTCAACCCTTGTCAGTAGATCAGGGAGATGAGCTGGTCATTCACCTCGAAGATGTGACGGTAAGCAGGCATCAAGATGAACAACGACAACGTCATCAACAGCTGACCCTTTTGCGTTCTTTAACAGAAAATGTCGCCCAAGCACTTAAAAGTGTTTCTGAGCAACTTCAACATTCTACAGTTCCCTCGGAAGAAGGTTTACTGAAATTACAGAAGCTTCTGAAAAGAATACCGCCTGATAATGAGGGGTTACCATTACCGAGAACGAATCTGGATTGGTTAAAAAGTTTTCGAGCCGCTGGAAAAGCTTTAACAACACAAGGCCGTTTTCAACTGCAAGGCCCGATACAACCTGTCATGGTCCTGGCGACCCCAGAAGATTTACAACGTCTGAATGAGCGTCTTTTAGACCCGGCAACCGAGAACGCCACTCTCTTGTTTGAGATTCAAGGTGATCGAGAATCTTTACCGTGGCCCCTCTGGTCTGATTCTCAACGGTATTGGCGCTTAAAAGCGACTTACCAATACTCCCAAAAAACTATGTCACAAGACTTATCTTGGATGATCACCATGGTGGCAATTTACAAAATTGTTGAAGCGATGGATGGTTTTGTGGATGCAGAAGAACTATCAGGACAACAACGAAGCTTACAACTATGGCTCCCTGAATCACAGCCCGACCAACCTCGATTACCCCAAGGAAATCGTTGGCAAGATACAGGTACCATTCTCGTTTGTGATGATGAGCCCATGATGCTTCAAGTAGCAGGAAGCATTCTTAAACGTTTCGGTTATGAGGTACTCACCGCTCGAGATGGCAAAGAGGCCTTAGAACTCGTTAAGAACAAGGCAAATGAAATTCGATTAATGCTCTTGGATCTGATTTTGCCTGGTCAAAATGGTTTAGATATTTTTCGACAAATTCATGAAATTGCCCCTGATCTTCCAGTTCTCTTGACCTCAGGGTTTGGGAAAGGTGATAAAGTCAATGAAGCCCTTGAAGCCGGGGCTGCAGGTTTTTTGCAAAAACCTTATGGAATGGAGACCCTAGCCGAGGCCTTTCGCCAAATCACCCAGAAGATTTGAAAGTCACGAAAAGTATTCTAAAAGAATCATGAGCAGCAATTTCGGTTTATCCCCACCAAAATACCCTGAATTCATCTGAATTAGTCTGGGTAACGCTGTGTAATTTGCTTAATTGCGGGTAGGGCCTCAAAAAACACTTCAATCAGTTCCGGATCAAATTTGATGGCGGACATTTTTCGCATTTCTTCTAAAACATCCTTTTCGTCCCAAGCCTCTTTGTATACCCGGCGGCAACTTAGCGCATCGTAAACATCGGCCACAGAGACAATCCTTCCCCAGAGAGGAATTTCTTCCCCCTTTCGTTTTAAAGGTTTTCCTTCTTCATCGGTTTTCGTCGGCTGACCAGTCAAGGGGTCGACCCATCCAGGATATCCTGTCCCATCCCAATTTTCGTGATGAGTCATCGCCACTTCGGCAGCCATGGCATCAAATTCCGATTGACGGTCTAAAAATAAACTTGCCCCTAAAAAGGTATGAGTCTGCATGATTTGGTATTCTTCAGGGGTAAACTTAGCGGGTTTCT
>JAJXVP010000425.1 GCA_021782055.1 bacterium
ATCAGCAAGCCAGTGCCAATAACAACGCTGGGGCCACCTATATGCCGGCCTCGACCACCTACTTTATCGACCACCGCCTCGACTTTCGCCTCTTTAGCCGCCTCAACCTCACCGTCAGCGAAATTCTGCTGGTGGATATGAGTAGTTTTGACCCCCAGTATTTTAACCCGTTCTTTCCCGGTCACAATTGGCTTTTACAGTCCAACGCCAATTCCGATATCGCGCTCGACCTTGACTGGGCGGCGGCACCCGGTTGGAACCTCTATGGACAAATCTACGGCGACTACATCCGCACCGCCTTTAAAAGTTCCGAGTTTGGCGACGCCAACCCCTTGGCGATGGCCTACCTTGCCGGCTTGCGCCGGGTCTGGACAGTAGGCGGCACGGTGTGGTCCTTTCAAGCCGAGGGGACCTATGCCGATCCGTTTTTATATTTAAACCCCGATGTCAACGCGGTGTACTATCAGCGTTACCAGACCACCTACCAAGGCTCGGGAGGCGAGGGCATTTTTCTCATAGGCCGTCCCTTTGGTTTAGCGGCTGGTCCCGACAGTATCACTGGGGTACTAGCACTCAAAGCTGAACACCCCCGCCGTTGGAAGCTTTCGTTAACCGCGCCCTTCACGGCCCAAGGGGATAATTCGATTTATACCCCCGCGCCGACCTTAAAAACCGATCCGTGGACGGGTAATCCTAACCCGCTTTACGGAACCACCGGGTATTTAAGCTGGACATCCCCCACGGGGACGGCGATTTTGACCCAGCAGGTGATTCTAACCGCCGAAGCGGGCCCTGACCTGTTGCAGGGGACGCTGTTAGCCCCCGGCGGCTCAGAGTCCAGCCTGAGTTTGAGCCTTGATTGGGCAACAATTTGGAATCAAAATCATGTCGTCAGCGCGCCAGTGAGCGACCTGCAAACAGTGCTGACCTGGAAAAACCGCTGGTAAAGCACCCTGGAGAAATTCTATGAAAATTGCGTTTACGTCTGATGTTTATTGGCCTCGCATTAACGGTGTGACCGTTTCGACCAATATCTTTCTCGATGAGCTGACCAAACTCGGGCATACGTTGCGCCTATGGACGCCGACCTACCCCGAACCCGAAGACACCCAGGGCATGCACCATGCTGATCCTCGCGTTTCGCGGCTCAAATCGTGGGGGTTATTCTTTTCGAAAGAAGACCGTCTGGTCAGCCCCTTCCAACGGGGCAGGTTCTTTCACGAATTAACCGAGTTTGAACCCGAGATTGTCCATGTTCAGACCGAATTCACCACGTCACTCATGGCCCATGCCTGGGCGAGAAAACACCACATCCCGGTGATTCAAACGTGCCACACGTATTTTGAACAGTACATCCATTTCTACCTGCCTTTACTGCCCGAAAAAGCCGGCAAAGCCTGGGCTCGTAAGCTGACCTATCAGCTTTTCAACAAAGCTGACGCGATCATTTCGCCCACAGTACCGATGAAGGGAGTCCTTGAGAGCTACGGGATCACCTGCCCCATCGAAGTCATTCCCACGGGAATTCAAGAAAACGATTTTAAAGGAACCAATAAGGTAGAAGAACCTGTTCATTCCCGTTGGCTTTTGCAATTTCCTCGGCTTCGTGGACGAAAACTGATGCTCTACGTCGGCCGGGTTGGCCAAGAAAAAAACATGGACTTTCTATTGGACGTGGTCGAGCAAGTTCAAACCAAAGTTCCCAAGGCGACTCTCGTTGTCGCAGGGAACGGCCCTTACTTAGAAGACTTTAAAACAAAAATCAAAGAACGCGGCCTTGACGACCTGGTGCTCTGCCTGGGTTATGTCGATCGAAAAGAGCTCAAGCACCTGTATTCGTTGGCGGATGTTTTTACATTTGCCTCTAAAACCGAAACTCAAGGTCTGGTGACCATTGAAGCCATGATGTGCCACACCCCGGCCGTGGCGATAGGACTAATGGGCACGAAAGAAGTCATGAACGGCGACAACGGCGGCTTTATGGTTGACGATGACCTTGAGCAGTTTTCAGCAGCAGTAGTACGTTTGCTGACTGACCCTGCCGTCTACCGAGCCAAATCCGAAGAAGCCTACCAGTACGCGCAGAACTGGACAGCCGCAAAAATGGCCCTCAAGATTGAAAAGCTCTACGGCGAAACGATCGAACGCTACCAGCAAAACCAGGCTCAAGGGCTCAAAGCACGGTAAGACGCCAACACCGCCAGGCTTTCTTCGTGGCGGTGGGTGGTCATCAGCTGGGCGCGCAGGTCCAGCGCCCCCTCCCAGCCCGAGGTATACACCTTAAAAAACTTCTTGAGCTTTTCGTAATCTTTGGTTTGCCCCCACGCTTCAAAGTGGTCACGAATATGCCGTTCCAAAAGGTTCAACTTTTCTTCGCGGCTCCAGCTCTCATACGAACGGTAGCCCTCGCGGCGAAAGATGCCGACGTCTGAAAAAACCCCACGTCCGATCATCAGGCCATCGACGCCGGTTTCTTGCAGGCGCTGATCCAACTGCGGCCAGGTCAAGTCGCCGTTACCGATGATGCGGGTTGCCCTGCCCAAGGCGTTCCGCAACTGCACCACCTTGG
>JAJXVP010000426.1 GCA_021782055.1 bacterium
CCGGGTGAACGTACTGAGCGACCAACTGGGGGTCCAGAACCCGGGATGCCGGGTCCCGCGGGTCACCGGCCCCGTAGGTCAACAAGACTCCCCTATCAGCCGGGGGTACTCCTTCTTGAAGGCGATCACGATACTGACTGAGCCTTATGGTGACCGACAACGTGTCACCAGGCTTTAATAGGCTCTTGAACTGCCGAAGAAAGGCGAAATAGGCGGCTCGGTTGGAGGGGTTCCAATCGGCGTCAATTTGCCACTCGTGGGCCGATCGTGTCCAGCGGGGAAAACTGTCAAAGATCGACAAGCAGGCTCGAGCTCGCGCTTCAGACACCTGCGACGTGAGCGGGGCTTGGGCCCACGAATTTAACGTAGCCACTGTCAGGTAAAGAACGGGGATAACCGAAAACTGCGGTGGCAAGGGGTGTTTCATGGTGAGTTTTTCGCCCAAGTCGCGGCCAGCGCTCACATCCCAGTCGCCCACATGCAAATACACAGTTGAAACACCGTCACGGGCTAAAAGCGCCGTGTCGGTCGGCGTCCAAGCGACGTCAGCTTTCCACAAATAGACGGCGTTATACCGTGGAACAGGAGCGCACGCCATGAGTACCAGCAACCCCAGAGCCGCCAGCCCAGCACCAGACCTGCGGCACTTAGCGCTAGACATACAGCAATTAAGGGCCATAGGCATACCCCAGCTCGACGCCAAAGAGCACTTGTTGACCGTTCATCGATAAAACATCCCAACCGTACCGAAACTCCGGCGACAGATAAAAATCATTCTTTAAACTCAGCCGAAAGGCCAACGAAGCTTCGGCCAAAAGCGGAGATTCCTGTTGATTCGAGGCATACGAGGGCGCCGTACCAGTCAAGCGAGGCTCCCAAGCTACCCCAAGCGCAGGGACTACCGTAATCACCTGGTTAAGAACGAAAGGAAACTCGCGACAAACAGCGAACTCAGCCCACGTCAGGCCAGAATTGGCATCAACTATGTATAAAGTTGGGTTGGCCACATAACTTTGTGTAGAGGAAAAGGGAGTAGATTCACTAAAGGCCAGGCGCCAACCCGCCCTAAAGGACCAATTTTCCCACTGGGCAAACAAGTGAACCCCCACGCTATTTTGCGGGCCGGTGGGATTGTTTAAGCTGATAAAAATCGGAAAATCCATTCCTGCGCCCACTGCCCCACTGGAGTGAGCCCAAAGAGGTGCTGCGAAAAGTCCCCAAATGATCAGGGTCAGCCCCCAAAACGTTGCCCGCAATCATGCCTCCGCGTTCAGCCTAGTTCTACCAAGAATACCTCGACATAGCCTAGCGCGACCAGGTGTAGCTGTCAGTACATCGAGGTTTATCTTGACTTCAGAATTAGAAAGATTAGATTTATATTGTCATGAGTTCGCCAAGAGCCAAAAAAACCGAGCCAGACCCCGTCATCGTTGGCATCGGGGCTTCGGCTGGAGGCCTTGAGGCCCTACAAGAGTTCTTCAAAGCGGTTCCTCTCGACACGGGTTTAGCTTTTGTCGTGATTCAGCATCTGTCCCCCGACTACAAAAGTCTGATGGATGAGTTGTTAGCCCGACAAACCAAACTTCGTATTCGGGTGATTGCCGAAGCAATGCAGGTTGAGCCAGATACGGTCTACCTCATCCCCCCCAGACAGGATCTGGTGGTTTTTCATAATCAGTTGATTTTACGAGAGCAAGGCTTAACGCGGGGTGTTCACCTTCCCGTTGACGTATTTTTTACCTCACTGGCACAAGAAAAAGGTCGCGCCGCAATTGGCGTTATCCTTTCGGGAACTGGTAGTGATGGCACCCTGGGAACCAGGGCCATCAAAGAAGCCGGGGGCATGGTGATGGCACAAGACGAGACTACGGCAAAATTTGATGGCATGCCCAGGTCATCTATTGCGACCGGACTTGTGGATTATGTCCTACCCCCTTCGCAAATGCCCGAAGCCTTGGTGCAGTACGTCCAGCACCCCTATGTCAAAAAGGCCAGTCGGTTAGAGGCGGCACTTAGTCGCAATTCGAACCCCCTAACACAGGCCATCCTGATTTTGCGGGATTTTAGCGGTGTGGACTTTTCCCTTTACAAAGAGACCACTTTAATACGCCGCCTTGAACGCCGGGTTAGTATCAATCATCACGATTCCCTTGAAGACTACTTAGCCTACCTCAAAGACTCCGATAAAGAAAAAGAAACTCTGTTTCGTGAAATGTTCATCGGGGTTACCCGTTTTTTTCGTGATCAAGAGGCCTTTATTTCTCTGGAACGCACTGTGTTTCCTGAGATTCTTCAAAAGCGCTCGCTGAGGATTTGGTCAGCGGGCTGTTCGACGGGCGAAGAAGTCTATTCGTTGGCCATTTTGCTTTTGCAAACGATGGAACAGCAAAAGCGAGAGGTCGATATCAAGATCTTTGCGACAGATATCGACCGCCATGCTCTCGATATTGCCAGCCGAGGCTTCTACCCCGACAGTGTGGCCGCCGACATTCCGTCTGCCTTACTGTTACGGTGGTTCGAAAAAAACCAAGACGGCTATTTGATCTCTGAAACTGTA
>JAJXVP010000427.1 GCA_021782055.1 bacterium
TGGCTCGCCAATGGTTAAGCGAAAAAGGCTTTCTTCCTTGAAGGACCGATTTTTTTCCGGGCGTGGGCTGAGCTGGTCTGTCATCGTTACCTTGGTTCTTGTTTTTTTACCGCTTTATCGGCTTGACCCCAATCGTGTCGTGCTGGGGCCACCGGTCTATTTTGCCCAGGTTTTAAGTGTCTCCCCTATGCTTTGGTTGGTGGTGCTTCTTGGGGTTATCGTGACCTTTTTTCTACGGGGTGCCTTTCAGGAATTTTTCCTTTTACTTGTCGCCTTATCGTTGTGGTGCTTTCCCACCCTCACCTGGCCTCAAGCCGGGCAACTTTCGCAAGAGCTGAGAGTCTCACCCGATGTGGCTTTTTGGCTGGTTCAAGTCCTTGCCATCTCTAGAGTTCTGGTCAGAAAAAAAGCTTCTCGCCGGCTTGTTGTAACGCTACGAATAGTCGTTCTTGGGGTCAGTCTTGCAACTTTGTTAGGGGGAGGCTGCGCCGCCCTTTCGGTGATCAAAGAGGCCAATTCGGCCCAGGTGTTTGAGAGGCTTGGACAGCACCTGAGTCTCACGGTAGGAGCTATGGTTGGTGCTTTGATCGTGGGAGTTCCCTTGGGTGCAGCGGCCGCACGTTCACGTTGGGGAAAGCTTCTTTTCCAAAGCGTCTCACTGCTTCAAACGATCCCTTCGATCGCCCTATTTGGACTTTTAATGGTCCTGTTAGCGGGTTTGACACGAAGCTTTCCTAGCCTTCAATCCTGGGGCGTGAGGGGAATTGGCGCAACGCCTGTTGAAGTGGCTCTGACTTTATGGGCTATTTTACCGTTGGCTTCGGCGGTTCAAGCGGGTTTGCGTATGGTTCCTTCCGACGTTATCCGCGCCGCTCAGGGGTTAGGGTTCACGCCTTCCGAGGTCTTTTGGAAGGTTGAACTTCCTTTAGCCATGCCCTCGGCTCTCGCCGGTTTTCGTGTCGCAGTTGTTCAAACGATGGGGAATGCGACGTTGGCTCCATTGATTGGCGGTGGCGGTTTGGGCTGGTTTCTTTTCCAAGGCATCGGTCAGACTTCCCCCGATATGGTTGTCTTGGGTGTGTTGCTGGTTCTCATCGTCACGGGAGTTGCTGACCAGCTTCTCAAGCTTTTGATCAACGCTCAACAAAGGAGGTTGAGAAATGTCGCTTTTGAAGTTTGACGATGTTTCTGTCTTCTACCAAGGGATTCCCGCCGTACAAAACCTCAGCTTTACATTGCAAGAAGGTGAGCTTTCGGTTCTCGTAGGGCCTTCGGGTTGCGGCAAATCGACGACGATCCGTCTAGTTAACCGATTATTGACACCGACAACAGGCAAAATTTTTTATCAAAACCAGCCCCTCAGCCAGTTTGTTCCCGAAACTTTGAGGCGTTCAATGGGCTACAGTATTCAAGGGGTAGGACTTTTTCCTCATTGGACGGTAGCTCAAAACATAGCGGCGGTTCCTCAGCTCCTCAAATGGCCATCGTCGCGTCTTCAGCCTCGGGTCGATGAGGTATTAGAGTTAGTCGGTTTAGAGGCTTCGCGTTTTCGCCGAAAGTTGCCAGCCGAGCTTTCGGGCGGAGAAGCCCAACGTGTCGGAATTGCTAGAGCCCTAGCGGCAGACCCTCCCCTATTGTTAATGGACGAACCTTTTGGCGCCGTTGATGCTCTTCAAAGAGCTCGCCTGCAAAAAGTCCTGCTATCACTCCAACAGCACGTCAAAAAGACCATTCTTTTGGTGACCCATGACCTCGACGAAGCAGTTTTGCTGGCTGACCGGTTACTCGTTTTACAACAGGGTCGGCTTGTACAACACGCCTCACCTGCGGAGGTTTTACGAAATCCGGCGACACCTTTTGTTCAAGAATTCTTAGGTGCCGATCGTGCATTAAAATATCTGATGCGTTTCCGGGCGTTAGAGGTCATGGAGCCCTATCAAGTCTCTGGCGAGATCTCCACTCAAGAACAGGTTTCCTACGATTCAAACCTACGCGAAGTCTTTTCCCTCATGGTCGCCCTGGGAAAGGAAACGCTCTTGGTTGTCCAAGATCAACGCGTTGTGGGAAAGGTTCATAAAACGACGATAGAGAACCTGGCAGCTCAGGACTCGGCTCGATGATTCGAGGAATCATCTTGGTGGCCTTGTTAGGTGTTTTGTTGGTACCAGTCACCTTGAACTTTACCCTAAGGCTACTTTTGGGAGATCCCCACGCCGTGATGTATCCTCTTGAAAGCCCGTGGGCTCTAACCTTAGAACACGTGCTCTTGGTAGCCTCCACGAGTTCCTTTGCCATTGTTTTAGGTTTACTGGCGGCAATAGGGGCTCATTGGCGTCCAGGCCATACGCGAACCCTGCTCAGTGCCACAGGAACGCTGTTGCAAAGTGTTCCCCCCGTGGCCTTTTTAGCCCTTATGGTTCCGTTTTTAGGGTTTGGGTCGGTGCCTGTCTTTTGGGCCTTGGTTGCTTTTGGAGTTCTTCCGATTTTTCACGGTGCTTTAGCGGGCTTTGACTCGGTCACTAAAGACGTTCAAGATGCCGCCAGGGG
>JAJXVP010000428.1 GCA_021782055.1 bacterium
AGTTTCTTCATTGACCAGAGCGCCATGCTGAATAAACAGAAACTCCGAGCGATAGAGGCCAATGCCCTGCACGCCGTGTTCGAGCACAGAGCTGACTTCTTCGGGGATCTCGATATTCGCTTTTAAGGTAAACGGTTTACCGTCACGCATCAGACAAGGCAGAGCTTCGACGGCCGCCATGTGGTGTCGGCGATGCAAAAGTTCTTTTTGTTTGAGGCGATACTCGTCCAAAAGCTCTTCGGTGGGGTTGATTAAAACCCGGCCTTGCTCACCATCGACAATCAACCAGTCGCCGGTTTTGACCTCTTTCGAAATTCGTCCCAAGCCTAAAACCGCAGGGATTTCAAAAGAGCGCGCCAAGATGGCGGTATGCGTGGTTTTTCCCCCGACGTCCATTGCCAAGCCTTGAATAAACTTTTTATTCATAGCCACTGCATCGCTGGGCATTAAGTTCGGTGCGACCAAGATGACTTCATTTTTCAAATCGGCGAGTTGGGTGCGAGGTGTTTTGCCCAAAAGGTGTTGCATCACTCGGCGCGAAACATCACGGATATCGAGAGTTCGCTCTTTTAAGTACACATCCTCAACAGTGCCCAGCTTGATGATGAGTTCGTTGACGACGTCTTGAAGGACCCATTCAGCATTTTTTCGGGTTCGGGTAATGCGGACATCAACCTTGGCTTGAACTTCGGGGTCACGGAGCATGAGGATATGCGTTGCAAGGAAGCCATCGGGATCAGCGCCACCCCGGTTGAGGACTTCTTCCAGTTCTTGCACAGCCAGATCGACAGCGTGCCGATAACGGTTCATTTCGTCAACAACATCGATTTCAAGGATGTTATATTCCGGAATATCTAGGTCGTCATCGTGGTAGAGGAACACACGACCAATGGCAAATCCGGGTGAGGCCGGCACGCCTCGCAACTCATTCATAGCCTATTATACTCAGAAGGTAAAATTCCTGTCAAACAAGAGATGCGCCTTGCCATAGTTAGCCTTTCGCCTTGCCTTAGCTGGGGCGGCCCGTTAAGATGCTTGTTATGGCAAAACAGCGCTTTCCTACCTGGGCCCTGGCTTGGCTAACCGCCTTAGTCCTCGCGGCGGCTATTTTTTTGGCCAACAAAGACGCTGTTGACCGGCTGATGGATGCCACAGGGCTCACGCATTGGCTTTACCCGGGGACGACCAGTCTCGCCCAAGTGGTGCGCCAAGATACGCATTTGGATCAACCCGCTCGCATTGTGCTCGATCAAGCTCCCGCCCAGCAGGTCTTGCCGTTGTCGGAACAGTCCCCTGTTGACCCGGCGTTGACTCAGGCCCCTTTTTCGCCCCCCGCAATTGCTCCACCGAGCCCCTCGCCTGCATCGGCTATGACTTCGCCAATCCCAACATCCTCGCCATTGTCTCCTGGAGCCTCGCCCGTGACGAACTCTCCGACGCCCTCTCCAGGTCAAACCCAGGGTCAAACCAATGGCCAAAGTCTTTACTTTTTAAAAATGGGTCCTGATGGTCGGCTAGAACCGACACCGTACCAACGAGAACTGATTGCAGGGAGTACCCCTCTCACAGCGGTAATTCGCGGGTTGTTGATGGGCCCCACCATATTTGAGAAAAATGCAGGTGCCCTGAGCCTAATTCCCAATGGAACACAGTTACTCTCGGCCCGTGTCGAGAATGGAACCGCCTTCTTAAGTTTTAGTGAGGAGTTTACTCATAATAA
This sequence comes from bacterium, assembly GCA_021782055.1. The sequence continues at coordinate 1,721 of JAJXVP010000428.1, forward strand.
AATGGATTTGGAGGGGTTTGCCGGTCAGTTGAAAGAACTCGTGTGGACCGCAACGCAGTTTCCCTCCGTCCAACGAGTACAATTTTTGGTCAATGGCCAGTACCGCGACAACTTGGGGATGGATGGCTTATCCATCGCGGTTCCACTCAGCCGAGCCAGTTTTAACTAGGCCAGCTTTAATTAAGTTCCTTGGAGTGACTCTGACCAAGACTCAGCTTCAAGCCAGGCCAACAGTTCTTGGTTGCCTTTTCGTCCGCGGACGGGGCTAGGGAGTACCTGTCGAACCCGCACACCTTCTTCGGCGAGCCGGTTCACTAAGGTGCTCACGATCATTTCGATTGCTTCGGGAGGAACAATGCCGGCAAAGTCTGGCGGTGGGTTTTCCCATTCAAATTGAGGTTTAATGAGGGCTACCAAGAAATTTCCTTCCGTTAAGGCTAAAAGGTGCGCGGCGGCTCCTTTGAGCGAGCGAAAGGAAAGGTCTGCTGTCGCACCCCACGGCCGGGGTTCCAACCGAGTTACTTCCATAATGTTGGTTTGTTCGTGGACCCGTACCCGTTCATTTTGCCGCAAACTCCAGTCTAACTGGTTGGTACCGACATCGACGGCATGCACCAGTTTTGCCCCAGCTTGAAGTAAGGCATCGGTAAAGCCCCCGGTGGAAGCCCCTGCATCCACCCAAATTCGGTCTGCGACAGGCACTTTCCAAGCCTCGAGAGCTGCTTGAAGTTTATAGCCACCACGACTTACAAAGCGTTTGGCATCCAAAAGCACCTCGGCATCTAGGGGGACAGTTTGCTTCGGATCACGTAGGCGTTCGCCC
>JAJXVP010000429.1 GCA_021782055.1 bacterium
AAGAGTGTCTGAATCTCGATTTCTCGTCCGTATAATTTTGAAGGAACGAGAAGTTTATGGGAGTGATCTTTTTGACCAGGAACAAAACCTTGTAGGGCGGACTCCTCAAAGTTATGTGCCAAGAGAAACTGAAGGTCAGCTATAAGTCCTTGTGCACTGAGGTAGCGGTCTTCAGGAGCTTTTGATAGTAATTTGAGAACGACGGCAGAAACACACCGCTCGAATTCTGAAGAGGCCGCCAAGGGAGGATCGGGAACAAGAGCAATATGCCGATGGACCAATTCATTTTTATCCTCGGTGGGGAAGGGGAGCTGGCCTGCTAAAGCTTCATAGAATAAAATTCCCAAAGAATAGAGGTCTGTTCTGAGGTCTATGGGGCAATTCATGCGTCCCGTTTGTTCTGGAGAAATGTAAGCTAGTGTGCCTTCGATAAGTTCTGGGGGTTGAAGTTGCTGAGTTTCTCGGGGGAGGGTCGTCGCTAACTCAAAGTCAATGAGGCGAAGGTTGCCCCCTGTTCTGTCTACAATTATGTTAAAGGGGTTAAGGTCTTTATGAATAATTCCTTTTTCGTGAACAGACGCTAAAACAGCGGCAATATTTAATATGACTTCGACAATACTCGAGACACTAGGCTGAAAAGTCTGAAAATACTCTCGCAACGGCATGCCGGAAATATCTTCTAGAACGATTACTGCTCCGGCGTCGGAATCTAAGAAATCGAGGTATTTAATAATACCGGGGATATTCTTTAATCTAAGTCCAATTTCATATTCATGTTTGAGACGAGACGTGCCTGAAGTTGTGGGATGTTCTTGGCCCCCAGCTTTTAATATCACAGTACTTTGGTCACTTTCACGGACAGCTCGGTAAACCGTAGAGCCAGATCCATGATAAATTTCCCTAATTGAATGAAAACCCTTGAGCGTCATTTCGTTCCTTTGTAAACCTGAGTGATATAATCTTAAATAATGTATTCCGTCCATACAATAGAAAAATGAACGATTTGATTTCACTTTTGTGTTGAAACTTATGCCTTTGCGATGTATATAGGGCAAGGATCACGATCAGTGTTGCGCCGAACTGCGGGTGTCATCCTGTCTCATCCCCGACTTTGGGGGTTAGTCCTCTGCAATATTCTGATGGGCTTAGCAACCTCTTTTGTTTCACCGTTTACTTCGTTATTTGGGGAACGAGAAGTCGGCATGACTTCTTGGCAATTCGGGGCTTTCATGGTGGCAACGGGCTTGGCTGGGGTAATTTTGAGCACCATCCTAGCTAGGTTGAGCGATACTCGATATTCCCGCCGTCATGTTTTGCTCTTTGGGTCGCTTTGTGGCGTTTTGGGGTATGTCGGGTACGCTTTTTTTCGCAATCCTTTAGTCTTGACGTTGATCGGCTGTGTCTTTTTGGGCTTGTCCTCCGTGACCTTTTCGCAAATTTTTGCGCATGCCCGCGAAGTTCTCGACCAATCGGCAATTCCCTCCCACGAAGTTCCTTTGTATATGAATATCTTTCGTCTGTCGTTTGCCTTATCGTGGACGATAGGTCCAGCCCTAGCTTCCCTAGTCATGCTTCAGTTCTCCTTTCAAGGGACTTACCTGACGGCGGCGTTTTGTTTTTTAGCACTTTTTGTAGCGGTGGGCGTCTTTGTTCCTCAACACACAGGAAAGCGCCGCAACCTCCCGGCAGGGCTAAAACAAACCCTGAAGGCCTTAGCGCATCCTGAAGTTCTTTCAGCGAGCCTCGCCTTTGTTTTAGTTTTTGCGACGAGCTCGCTTTTGATGCTGAGCCTGCCTTTGTTTATCGTCGAGACACTCCACGGGACTCAGGTGGCCGTGGGAATCACCTTTTCGGTGGCGCCGTTTTTTGAGTTGCCGCTGATGTTTTTTGTCGGGGCGCTCGCCTCGCGTTCGAACGCCACACTACCCCAGGTGAGAACGGCTCGCCTTATAAGATTAGGGGTATTGTTATTTGCGGTCTACTTTTTGGGGTTGGCGGTGGTGCGAGAACCCTGGCAGATTTACTTCTTGCAGATCATCAGTGCCGCTGTCACCGCGATTCTCCAAGGACTTGCCATTAGTTACTTTCAAGACTTCTTACCCGAACAACAGGGAACGGCAACCAATTTGTACGTCAATGTGACCAATACGGGCCGCCTTCTGGGCTACGTTTTATTTTCGGGCCTGACTATGCTCTTTTCCTATCAAGCGATTTTTCTCTTGAATGCGATTGTATGTGTGTCGGCTTTCGTCTTGTTGTTTGTTGTCCGCAGAACCGCTCAGCCCGCGTGAAATAAAAATGAGTTCTGAGGAGAATGAAGCTTGCGGATACTTTTATTCTCTAGAAATAGGCCCAAAAATCTTGAAAAAATCGAAAAGTTTTTTGAAGCAGAAATTAAACATCCCCTGTCATTAATGTTCATCGGAGGGAAGAGGCTTGCGTCTTCTCTCCCCGGCAGACGTGCCGGACAAAAACATTTTTTCGGAGGTGCCATCATGGTTCAATTCCTCAACGATAACAAAACTGCCCCTACTACG
>JAJXVP010000430.1 GCA_021782055.1 bacterium
TTCAGGAGGTTGTCGCCAACACCATCGCCATCAAAGAGTTACATCCTCAAACCAGTGTCGCGGTTGAGCTTGGCGGGCAAGATGCCAAGGTGGTATTTTTTCGCACCGATGAGCGTACAGGCAAACTCGTAGCGTCCGACATGCGCATGAATGGCAGTTGTGCCGGTGGAACAGGCGCGTTTATTGATCAAATCGCCGAGCTTTTAGAAATTCGTATTGAAGATTTTAACAGTTTAGCGGCCCAGGGAAAAACCGTTTACGATATTTCGGGACGCTGTGGTGTTTTTGCCAAAACCGACATTCAACCCCTGTTAAACCAGGGGGTCGCCAAAGCCGACATTGCTTTGTCGAGCTTTCACGCTATCGCAAAGCAAACCATCGGCGGGCTGGCTCAGGGCATGGATATTAGGCCACCTGTAATCTTTGAAGGTGGGCCGATGACCTTCAATCCCATCTTGGTGAAGGTGTTTCAAAGCCGCCTCAATCTGATGGATCACCAAATCGTTATGCCCGAACGGCCCGAAGTGATTGTTGCTTATGGTGCCGCTTTAGCAGGCGAAACCCTCTATGGTGACCGCCCCGTCGCCTATCAGGGTTTGTCGGTGCTGGGAGGTTTTCAAGCCGCACGCGAAAAGCTTGATGCCGAAAGTCGACGCAATGCCCCCCACTTTTTTGAGTCGCCCCGCGAACGGCAACAGTTCGAGGCCCGTTACCCCGCCTCCTCCTGGAAACCCGTCCCGCCAACACCAGGCATGGTTCGTGCGTTCTTGGGGGTCGATGGCGGTTCCACGACAACGAAGTTCATTCTCATGGATGAGGCGGGCCAGGTCATCGATAAGTTCTATAAAAATAATACTGGTGACCCGTTAAAGGTGCTTCAGTCTGCCCTGCTCGAGATGCGCCAGAAATACCTGGACGCTGGAAGTGATCTTGAGATTCTGGCCTGTGGTACAACAGGCTATGCCGAAAGCCTCTTTGCCAAGGCTCTGCACGCCGACTTTCATACGGTAGAAACGGTCGCCCATGCCGAGGCTGCTCGCTCCTTGAAGCCTGATGCCACCTTTATTTTGGATATTGGCGGCCAAGATATGAAGGCCATCTTTTTAAATAAAAGCGTTGTCACAGGCATCGTTTTGAACGAAGCCTGCTCGGCGGGGTGTGGCAGTTTTCTTGAAACGTATGCCCGTAGTTTAAAGATTGCAATTGAAAAAGTTTCTGATTTGGCATTTAGCGCAGAAAACCCCTCCCTCTTGGGGAGTCGTTGTACCGTGTTTATGAACTCTTCGATTATCAGCGAACAAAAATCAGGAAAATCCAGTGCCGATATTCTGGCGGGCCTGAGCAGATCCATCATCGAAAATGTCTTTACGAAAGTAATCCGATTGTCAAACCTTGACCAACTGGGCGAGGTTGTCGTGGTTCAAGGCGGCACCTTCAAAAACAACGCCGTTTTGCGGGCGTTTGAGCAGTACCTCGGACGCCCAGTCACTCGACCCGATCTACCGGGCGAAATGGGGGCTATCGGTGTTGCCCTTCTGACCAAGCGTCATGCCGAAACCCAAAGTAAAGGGTTTAGCTCGTCGTTTGTGGGCTGGGAAGCTTTAAAGCAATTTTCGTATACTTCTGAGCCTGGAAACATTTGCCCCTTTTGTGCCAATGCCTGCAATCGTACCGTGGTGAGCTTTCCTGATGGCGAAACCTACGTTACAGGTAATCGGTGTGAAAAAGGCGAGGTTGTGGGTGATCCTAAAGACCCAGCGACCCGCGAAAAGCTCAAATCTGCCGCCAAGCGTGTTGAAGAAACCCCAGACTTGATGAAGTTTCACCGTGAAGTTTTGCTCAGGGATTACCCCGTACAAAAGGTCGGCAAGCCTATCAATATGACCCTCGGTATTCCGCGAACCCTCGAGTTTTGGTCGTCGCTTCCCTTTTGGAAGGGAGTTTTTTCCAGCCTGGGAATTCAGGTGCGAATTAGCCGAAAGAGCTCTTATGAGCTCTTCGAAAAGGGTTTGCCCAACGTTCCCTCCGATACGGCGTGTTTTCCTGCCAAGTTGGCCCACGGACACGTGCGCGATTTGATTGATCAAGGTGTCGACCGGGTCTTTATGCCGATGATGATGAAAATCCCGGTCGAAAACGAAAAAACCAAAGCGGGGGTGATGTGCCCCCTCATTCAGGGCTACCCGGCGGTCATCGAGGCTAGTGATGAGCCGACAGCCCGGTTTGGTGTGCCGTTTGACCATCCTGCGTTTCACTGGTACGACGAACATCATAAAGAAAAACAAGTTGTTCGGTACTTGCATGATGTGCTCGGCGTTAGTAAGGCGCACTCGGCACAGGCCTTCCAAGAAGGACTCAAATGTCAGAGCGCCGCTTACCGCGCCTTGCAAGAGGCGGGCAAAAAAGTTCTTGCAGACCTCGAGGGAACGGATCGGTGGGCCATCGTGCTCTCGGGTCGGCCCTACCATTCCGATGAGCTGATTAATCATAGCCTGTCTAGTCACTTTACCCGAATGGGGATTCCTGTGC
>JAJXVP010000431.1 GCA_021782055.1 bacterium
TTCTGGCACGAGCACAGCATCAATCAGAAGGCCTACGGCTTCTGCTACGATGACGTCAACGCTCAGAGCTCGACGATGACAACTCCTAACCCCCGTGGTTTGGTAGTCTCGGTCGGCTGGTAAGCACAGCGATAAAAAAAGCACCGCCTTCGGGCGGTGCTTTTTTGTTGCCCTCTCGTGAAGACGGGAGTATCATCAGGGAATTGGAAACACCACATGAGCAACAGTGAGCAAACTTCAAAACGTCGAACCATTGGTATGTTGATCAATCAGATTGATGGTAGTTATCAAGCTCAACTCTGGAAAGGTTTGCAAAAACTGGCCGAAGAACGTGACATTAACCTTATTTACTTTGCAGGAAAGAGTTTAGAGTCAGAAATCGGAAACGAGCGGTACCATAATTTTATCTATAAAATTGCTAAGACCCCACAAATTGACGGCCTCGTGGTATCAACGTCTACAATTACCTTGTTTGCTGATCGTGATGCTACGTTTCTTGAGGCTTTTGGAGAGATTCCTATGGTCAGTCTCTCTCAACCTCTGGAGCGCTGTCCCAGTGTTTTGATTGATGGAAAATCTGCGATGAAAACGCTGGTATCTCATCTGATCGAAGTTCATGGTTATCAAGACTTTGCGTTTGTCCGGGGGCCCTTTGGTGTCGCCGATGCCGATGGCCGCTTTCAAGGCTATATGGAAGCGTTAGCGGCTCATGGCTTAACCGTGCGGCAAGATAGAATTTTTTGGGGAGACTTTTCTTTTGAATCTGGCCGACAAGCTGTGTATGAATGGTCCAGGTCACGGCAAAATCTTGCCCGCGTGGTTGTTTGTTCCAATGATGAGATGGCCATGGGAGCCATGTCGGCCTTAAAAGAACTTGGCTTGCGGGTACCCGAGGATGTTAGCGTGACAGGGTTTGACGATATCGAGCAAGCCCACCACCAACGTCCACCTTTAACGACAGCGCACCAGCCCATTTTTGATTTAGCCTACCGGGCTGGCGAAATCCTGATCGATATTCTTGACGGGAAGCCCGTCAATTTTAGAACTTCGTTGGACGCTCCCGTTATTTTTCGCCGTTCGTGCGGTTGTGAGGGGGAGTCCTATTTAGCCAGCGGCAAATTTACCCTGGGCGGGGTATCATTTGAGGACCTAGCAACAAAAGGCTTTCAGGCACTAATACAAGACTTAGATCAACAATCCAGCCTGACGGCCCTAAAAACCTCTGCCTATCTCAAGTTTGTCGAATCGTTGCGTGAGCGTATGGATGAAGGAGCCGAAGATATTGCCTTTTGGATGGCTCTGGTTAACAAACTTGAAGAGCGTATTCTTCAGAATTTGACTACACACGAGAAAGTGGATGCCATTAAAGATTACGTCAATCGTACGGGACGCTTGGTTTTTGAACACTTGGCAGACAAAGGAAACGATAAGTTTGTTGAACTTTCTGAAGTAGTCTGGAAACTCCGCCGCATTATCGCGCACTTTGGCTCGTCAAAAACGATGAGACAACTTTTTGATAATATCCGGGCCTCTTTTCCGTCTCTAGGGATCCAAAGTGCTTACATCACCCTCTTTGAAAAGCCATTTGTTCCGGCGAGCCTTTTGGAAGAGATTCCCGCTACCTCTCAGTTGGCCATGGCCTTTAGCCTTCCACGTCATACCATCATCCCTTCACAGACGTTGTTTTCTACCAGTAGTCTCCTTCCTGCCGCGGTCTTGCCCCAAGGAAGACGCTATACTCTCTTTGTTCTACCCTTAGTTTCAGAAACTCATGCAGACGGGCTTTTTATCGTTGAAGAGGGTATTTCGGTTGAAATCGCCTACGGAATGTTGGCGGAACAAATCGTCAACGCCCTAGAAAATACCCGCCGTCTTGATCAGCTCGAGGTTGCGGAACATAAACTCATCCAAGTCGTCGATGAGTTAACGAAAAGCGAAGAACGCTACCGTGAAATGGCGTATCTGCTTCCGACAATTATTCTAGAGACAGATTTGACCTTAAAATTTGTGTATGCCAACCAAGCCTGTCTTTCGCTCTTTGGACTCCCCCCCGAAGCAGACATTCCGCAATTGCACCTTTTAGATTTTGTTCATCCCGACGACCGTCCTCGGTTTTCGGCAAGTTTGTCTCGAGTTGTGTTAGGCGAGTTGCCTGATCTGAACGAGGTAAGACTCGTGCGTCTCGATGGTCAATCGTTGTCCGTTTTGTCACGGGCTTCGTTGATACAAAAGGACAATCGGATTGAGGGCATCCGCTGGAGTGCCTTAGATGCCAAACCGCTACTGGCGTCAGCGGTAAAACCGGACCCCGAATTTTACGAGAGGTATCACTTTTCGAAACGAGAACGCGATGTCGTGGAATTACTCTTACAGGGGTACAAACTGCGTGAGGTCGCCGATATCCTTTATGTCTCGCCAAAAACCGTAAAAGCGCATGTTACCTCGATCTATTCGCGGAGCAATGTTCGTACCCGTGAAGAATTTCTGAGCTTGGTAAAAAACTACTTAGCCGTTCGCTA
>JAJXVP010000071.1 GCA_021782055.1 bacterium
TACCCGTGAGAGGGATAAGCGGAACAGGGTTGGTGGGGTTCGTTACCGGAGCAGGTGACCCGCTGACCCAATCAGCATACACAGTCATGTTGGCTGTCACCACGGTCGAAGCGTAGAACGGGGTTCCCGCACCATTAGGCGAAGTAAACCAACCGCCAAAGGTATAACCTGTTTTTGCTGGGGCAACGGGAAAGTTCGTCAGAGTCCAATTGGGGCCACCTACCGTAGCGCTCGCGACGCTGGCGGGGGTGGTTGCTCCTTGGCCGTCAAAAGTAATGGTATAGGTAGCTTGTGAACCGTAAGCAAAAGTGGCCCACGTAGTGGCATCATTGACAACACCTTCGGGGACATCGACCACAACGCCGTTGGTGCTGGCCAAGACATCCACGCCAATTTTGACACCCCAGATGTACGAGGGGGCACTGAAGGTGTACGACCACGTACCGCCCGAGTTGGTCATCGGTTGGGAGGCCAAGGCGAGACCAGTGCCGTTACCAAGGGTCAGGTAGAGGTTGGCCGAGGTGATGCTTGAAGTCGGGGTGTACGAGACCGTCACTTGGTTATTGGTCATACCCGAGACCACCACACTGCCATTGGTTCCCGCAACTAAGGTTCCGCCGGGTACGGGTGAATTCGTGGGACTCGGCGATGGGCTAACGGTGGGTGTGGGGCTAGGGCTTACCGTGGGGGTTGGCGTGGGGCTGGGGGCGGCCGCGTAGGTAAAGGACGACCACGAGGTCACATTCGAAACGCTGCCTTGCGGGACGCTGGTCTGGACGCCGTTGGTGGTGGCTAGAACATCGACGTAGATCACGGCACCGGCGGTAAAGGTCGAGTTATTGGCCGTCGCCGACCATGAGCCGGACGAGTTAGTCATCGCTTGGTTTGCAACAACCAAACCAGTGCCGTTCCCCTGCGACAGGTAGAGAGCCGCTGAGGTGATGGCGGTAGTCGGTGTGTAGGTCACGGTCACGTTGCCATTCGCCATGTTAGAAATTTCGACCGTACCATTGGTCCCTGTCACGGTATTGCCGCTTGGGGTAGGTGACGGGCTCGACGAGGGACTGGGAGAAGGACTAGGCGAGGTGGTAGGAGTTGGGGTCGGAGTGGGAGTCGCGGCGTAGGTAAAAGACGCCCACGAGCTCACATTCGAGACACTACCTTGGGGTACGTTGGTCTGCACCCCGTTGGTAGTCGCCACAACGTCAACATAAATTAAGGCACCAGCGGTAAAGGTCGCGTTGTTCACGGTCGCTGTCCAGGTACCCGAGCTGTTGGTCATCGCTTGGTTGGCGATCACCAAGCCGGTACCGTTGCCCTGTGATAAGTACAGAGCCGCCGAGGTGATGGCACTCGAGGGCGTATAGGCCACCGTCACGTTGCCACTCGACATCGCCGAGAGTACCAAACTGCCGTTTGCTCCGGTAACCGTCAGGCCGCTGGGAGCCGGTGTGGGGCTGGGCGAGGTGGTTGGCGTCGGGGACGGTGACGGACTTGAAGCCGCATAGGTAAAGGACATCCAGCTCGAAACATTCGAAATGGACCCGCTGGGTACGGTAGTCTCGACGCCGTTGTTATTTTGCACCACGGCAACGTAGATCAAAGCACCCGCTGTATAGCTGGCGTTGCTGTAGGTGTAACTGTAAGTTCCGGCACTGTAGTTCATATTCTGCGCGGCCAGAACTAAGCCGGTGCCGTTCCCTTGTGAAAGGTACAACTGAACCGACGTATACTGGACTCCTGGCGAATACGTTACCGTCAGTGACGTGTTTGACATATTCGTGATAGCAACTGAGCCTGCGCTCCCGCTCAAGGTGACGTCCCTAGTCAGGGCGGCGGTATTCTGAGCGACATTAACAGGCGACTGACAGGCGGAAAGAACTAAGACCAGAACCGTTAAAAAAACGGTCCCGATTTTCCTGAAAAGCATATAGGCCTCCTTCATCTTCTGAAGTCAGCCTACGCCCAGTCTCTTTCTCTGTAAGCTAGTCCTTAGGTCTAATTATTATAAGACTTTTAGTCTGTATAATATATTTACTTTAGTTTTCAAGGATTGTGATCTCCACCCGCCTATTCTTTTTCATATCGGCCTCGTTATCGTTGGGTGCAATCGGTTTTTCAGCTCCCCAACCCCGGTAGGTGATCTGCTCTGGCTTTCGAACACCAATCGTGACCAGATAGTTTCCAACTGCCGCAGCCCTGTCTTGTGACAGTTTCAAGCGGTCTTTTGCCGTCCCCGCCAAGGCAGTAAAGCCCTCCACGAGAATGTCGCGATCAGGATACTTTTTAAGAATTGCGCCGATTTTATTCAGCTTTTCTTGCTCGGAAGGTAGAAGTTCAGCCGAATCCGCTGGGAATTGAATATTGTCGAGGTTAAGCACCACACCCTTGTCGTTAGTCCTCACCTGCACGTTCCCTAGGCCTTTTTCCTCTAAACTCTTTTTAACTTCTTCAACAACTTTGGGCTTATCCATGAGCTTTGCTTGAATCAGACGGGATTGGCTTTGACCATCAAACTCGAGCCTTTCACCTGAGTTCAAGTGCAGAACAATGCGGTAGGCATCTTGATAAGAATCTTCATGCCCCTTTTGCTCGTCAAACCAGATTTTTGCCTGAACTTCGCCGGTTACCAAGGCGGGGTACAACGGGTAGACCGAAGGTGAAACCGTGGCCTGGTAGTACAAATGGTATTCCGCCGTGAGTAATTGCAAGTTTTTTCCGTCTTTGACCACGGGACCGACATAAGTGTAGTTTACGACAAGAGGAATAGGAAAGGCTGGCAAAGGACGACCTGCCGCTTTGGTAAAAGCTTGAATGTCCGAAAAATCTTCTCGCTCTTCTCCGGGAGCTTGCCAGGTATCCCCGGGCTGAACAGCATGATCGGGAAAGGTGGGCACCCCTCTGACAACAGGAAGCACTGCGTCCGATGAGATTTTATATTTCCCCAAGGAATTGCAGACGTAATCGGTGTGAAAACTTTCATCAATTTGGTGAGCAGATTCGCCATCACGCTGACTGGTATAGAGGGTTTCACCCACCAACCGCCCTTCTTGATCGTTGGCTTGCGCAACTTTATAACTGACACGGTAGGTGTCGAGATTGTTCTGCAACCGACTCCCGTTGAGGTAGACTACTTGCTGGCTGGTTCCATAAAAGCGAAACTCATCCCCTTGATGATAAAGGAACCGCAAGTGTAGGGCCGCCAGGGAGTTAACAGAAAACGTCAACAAAACACCCAGAACAAACTTCGGAATGATCCGCGAACCTCTATGCATGAAAACTCCCCCTAGTCTCTTTTCGGCAACAACAAGCATTTCTTGACAAAGGTAAAAGTCGGCGGTTATCTTTTTTGGTGGAGGAAGCTCAGTGAGCCCAAAAACTACCCCGGATTTAGATCTTTCAGCCTTTCAAGCCTCTCTTGAAGACCTGATCAAGAAAATCAAAGAAGAGGATCCTTCTGAACTTGATGCCTATAGAAAAGTCTTTCGTCGCACTGTGCCTTTCTTTTTAAGAAGTTATGTCGCCGCTTACCTGTTTCGAAATCAGAGTCCTCGCGCCTTTCCGCGTCGCAAACCTGCGCAAGTGGTGACGCTCTTCGTCAGTATTGGAAAAAATAGAAGAGTTTTTCCCCGCGATCTCGTCCTTTTCTTAGTCAATGGCGCCGGAATTGGCAAAGCTGACTTGGGGGACATCAAGATTCTTGACAGCTACTCTTTTGTTGAGGTGAATGAAGAGCTAGCCTCTCAAATCATCGATAAACTCAATGGCACTACCTACCGAGGCAAACGGATTGTCATCAATTTTGCCAAAAAACGTGGCAACGAAGCCGGCTATGAGGTTCCTGAGCCTGCTGAAGAAGGTCAATCACTAAGCCTTTAACCGTTGAGGCGTTCCCAAATTTTGAAAAACGGCCTTTGGGCCGTTTTTTTTTGCTCATTAGACCATTGAACCATGCTGTCCTTCAGCCATTCAATTTCAGCTTAAAGACCCATGAGGCACTTTTTGCCCTGACAAATCCTTAAGGTTTGGTTCTGACCTCAAGGAAGTACAAATTATTATGTTTACGTATACATTTTTTGTTGACAGATTTTTGAACTGGGATTAGGTTGAGTTAAAACCTAACAAAGGCTTTAAAGGAGTAACGAGATGCGATTACCACGATTTCTGGCCCTCTCATTACTCGTTATCGGAACAGAGTCTGGGTTCACCGAACCAGTTCTTTATCAAGACAACAAGAAAGCCGTTCTTTATCTTACTTCGCGCCCCCCGTCCCTCGATGGAACGTATGCAGGCTGGAAAAATCTTGAAGGAACAGCACCGAAAATCTTTGTTTTTGGTGAAGAACACAACAAAAATGATCCCTCTGGCGTGTTCGTCCTGCAAAGTGACAACAAATGTCTTTATATTCTCGCGGATATTATCGATTCAAACGCGAATGAGAATTCTCTTCCCGTGGCTTCAGCTTGGGAAAATGACTCTGTAGAGGTTTACCTAAGCACCGATTTGAGCCCACACCAATCGTATTCAAGGCAGGATATGCATCTACGTTTAGTCCCCAGGAGTAGAATAAACCCGAACCTTGTGGGGATTTCGATCAACGATATTAGTGTGGACAATAAGCCTGCTGTTAAAGGCAAATGTCTCTATACTGCAAAGGGTTACAGAATTGAAGCACAAATTCCTTTACGACTTCTTTCAATAAAAAGGTTTTCTGATGGACAAGCTTTTCGGGCGGAATTTCAGATCAATGCCGCTAACACCGGGAGCCGGGAAAATCTCCTTCACTGGAGTTCTTCGCAAGATAACTCCTTTTATGACGCCTCGGCCTGGGGCTCCGGCACAGTTAGAGTGTTGTTAAGGAATCAGCATGAGTAACCTATCCGAGTGGTTTTTGTTCGAAAGGCTTCAAACTCCTAGGTTTCTCAAGAGGGTTTGGTTAAAATTGTATACGTATTCCATAGAGAAATTGTGTAACTTTTTTGGCAAGCGAGAGTTGTGCATTTCCCGCCAGTTCTCTCAGCAAAGTTGGATAATTTTTTGCAGCTGGGAGGTCTTTCAACCCAAAAAATGGGGAATCCTACTTAAAAGTACCGAGAGCTTCAGAAGGTCAGAGAGGTATACGTATAAATGCCCCTTGGAAAGCTATCCTCATCATCATGACGATAATCCTTACTTCTCCTCTGTAAGAAGTTCTTCTGAAGATCTTGCTCGCCTCTTCCAGAATTCTGGACAAAGCAGGTCAAGCGCCCGTGAGGAGCGTTTAGCTCGTCAGAGACGTGGCTCTGAGGTTGAATTTTTTGCCGTGCGCTATGCCGGTCAAAGTTTTGAAATCAAAGTTTCCTAAAGGAGGAAATGAAAATGAAAAATCTGTTTCGCGTGTTCGCTGTCGGACTCGCTATCATTGCTTCGGGGTGTACGTCACCTACCAGTAGTAGTACGTCCTCAAGCCCTACCCTAAGTAGCGTTGTGATTAGCGGTACAAACACTGTTGTCGCAGGAAGCACGGTTAATTTAGTGTTAACGGCGACCTACTCTGACAACTCAACGAAAGTCGTCACGACCTCCGCTACCTGGTCAAGTGACACAACTGCCGTTGCCACGGTTGGTGCTTCGACGGGTGTTGTTACCGGGGTATCGGCTGGAACAGCAAACATTAGCGCCACGTATAGCGGTAAGACCGCAACTGCTTTTGCTGTAACGGTTAGCTCAGCTACCCCCACGGTCAGTGCTCCGACAACCTTGTTCTCGGACAGCACCTTAACCTGGTCCGCTACACCGACCAACCAACTTATTTCATTACAAGATATGGGCGGGAATGGTAGCGCCACCTTGGCAACCTCAACCCTACCGGCGACCGGAACCTTTAACTCGTACCCTGGGTATTGGGATGGTGGCATTGGTTGGGCCATGAAACCAACAGCGGCTACTGGTTTCTATGATTTGAGCGGGGTTTCGGCTATTAAGTTCAAAATTAAGTCTTCGTCAATTTTACCCAGCCAACTAGCGTTCTTTATTCAATGGCAAAGTGCTACAAGCGGTTCGGGAAACGAATACACTATTCCGCTACAGCACAGCAGTACAGTGACCGATGCATCAAACCTCTCGTCCTCTACCCAGGACTTGGGAATCACCAGCATCAGCAATTGGACCGAAGTCACCGTTCCTCTCTCGGACATCATGGATACCAGTACGTCAACCACTGCCCCTTATACTGGTCAACCAACACGCTATGGCTTTAAAGCTGAACCTTTTTTTGCAACCAATAACGGTGACGGCAGTACTCACGTAGATACGCCCTTCGCGATCAAATGGTACGGCTCAAAAGGAACAAGCCCCAATAGTGGTCCCCTAACAGCGGGTGCAAGTTACCAGATTGGCGACATCCAATTCCTTGACGCGTCGGGTAACAATGTTAACATTGCCAAGAATATTGCCTATGCTACGGTTCCCACCACGTTGCCCGCAGCCCCCACGCTTGCCTCCTCTAGTGTGATTGCCTTGTATAATAGCAGCAGTACCTACACTGATGTTGCGATGACCGATTGGCAAGCACCTTGGTCCAGTGCAGCGACGATGGTAACAACCACTGTCGCGGGAAAAACCATCTATCAACTCAGTTTTAGCTCAGCCTCAGGGTACGATGGTGCCGACATCACCACACCTCAAAATATAACCAGCCTGACCAAACACCTGCACTTTGATTATTGGACTCCCAACGGCGTTAGTCTCACGGTTAAGGTTGTCGATTTTGCTCCTAGCGGGGTTTATGACGCGGCCAACAATGTTTCAGTAACAGTGCCCCTGACCACGGTCACTCAAAACGGTTGGACCAGTGCAAACTTGGATGTAAGTGGTTTGACCGATACGAAATACATTGCTCAGCTAGTCTTTCAACCAGCAGCCTCCAATACAACTGCCACGCAGAATTTCTGGATCGACAACGTCTATTTCTATTAACCTTTAACCTTTTTTCTGTCTCCGCTTCGGCGGGGACATTTTCTTGGAGGATTCCTATGAAACCAAACCCCTGGCAAATTTTAGCCGTCAGTCTCGCTTTTACTGCTGTTCTAACAGCATCCTGCTCGTCCCCCACTTCGGGATCGACATCGACCTCGGGAACGCCAACCATACAAACCACCGGCGTAACTTTGCGTCCCTTACCTGCGGATTTTTTTACCCGTAAAGCCATCGCCTATGAAGGCTACCGGACCACTTCGGCACCAGGTTCAGGTTCTGGAGTCCCTACAGCGGCCAACATTGATCAAGATCTTACTCTTCTCAAAGATGCTGGATACGGGCTAATCAGACTGTTCAGCAGTAATACAGACGGGCAAGCTGCTTTAATTCTTCAAGAGATCCAAAATCTAGGATACGATATTAAAGTTCAATTAGGTATTTGGATCAGCGGTCCGAAAGCAACCTATGATACAGTTAATCAAGTGGAAATTGCCGAAGGGATCAAGCTCGCCAACCAATACCCCACCATCGTGGAAGGTGTCAGCGTCGGCAACGAAACTATGGTCAGCTGGAGCGGCCTGAAAGTGCCCGTCGCCGATATGGTGAGTTACATACAGCAGGTCAGGAACGCCATAGCGCAACCCGTGACCACTGACGACAACTGGGCTTTTTATGCTGACAGTAACGGCTCTACCAATGCGGGACCGGGGACAGGTAGTTATTCTACAGACTTGATCCTTGCTCAAATTGACTATATTTCGATGCACAGCTATGCCTTTTCTGACGCTAATTACAACCTTTTTGATTGGCAACAAACTTCTGCTAGTGACGTACCAGGAGCGACGACGCCGTCACCCCGCGCCACGGCGATGATGAACGCTGCCTTTGCTGACGAGCAGGCAAACTTCGGCGCCGTACAAAGCTATGCAACAAGCCAGGGTTTTGGAAAGCTTCCGATCATCATTGGCGAGACCGGCTGGAAGGCTAAAGCCACCAACTCCTCTGCCGCGGCTGAAGCCAGCATGGCCCATCCTGTTAACCAAAAAATGTTCCTCTCCTTGCTTAGCTCCTGGACCAACGGTCCAAAGAATATCTTTTATTTTGAAGCCTTTGACGAACCCTGGAAGGGTGCTGATGATGGCTGGGGTCTATTCGATGTTAACCGTTATGCGCGGTATACTCTCTACTCAACTTTCCCCTCTGCAACAACTCAAACTGTAACAAATAATGGAACGAGTGAAACCATAACTATTCCGGGGAACGAAAGTCTGCCTCCTGCCAATTTGACCTATACTGATGCCAATGCTCTCTGTTACACAACGAGCGTTGTTAACCCGCAGATTACGACACCAACCTACTTGGTCTATGCCGACACGATGGCGACGAGTTCCACCATCTCGATTCCTACGCCTTTGACAGCATGGTATGGATGGAACAACCCAGCCACGGCAACCGGTTCCGAAAAAACAATCAGTGGAACCGACACAGCCTACGAAGGAACCAAGTATTACGAAATTCAGCCCTCTCCCGGTGTCAACTCACCGCCATGGGGTTGGGGATACTTTATTACGCTGGTCAATTCCAGCAACCAGGCTAAGTATGCCGACAACCTGAGCAGTTTCGCCAATGGCCATCTTGACTTCGCTATTAGAACAACCTACAAAGGCAAAATCCGCGTCGGGTTCTCGACAGGTTTTGCTTCCGAAAACACGCAAACTGACGTATACTTAACCGTGGATCCAGCAAACAACGCCTATGGGTACGCGAATGATGGGGCTTGGCATTATGTGAGCATTCCCATTAGTGTGATATCCGCTAATGCGACTCCGTCCTATGGAATGCCCAACACGGCGACCCTCAATCTGGGTCAAGTTGCCCAACCCTTTGTTATTAACGACCTGTACGCGATCACGGGGAACTCGGCATCGACAAACTCTACGCCCAATCCAGTAATCGATGTAGACGACATTTCCTGGACGCAGAATTAAAGGAGACTGGTATGGGACGAGGTACTTCTAAAGCTTTTTCTTTTCAAATGTTTGCCTTAACACTACTTTTGGTTTTAGGGTGTACCTCTCCCACGAGTACGACAAAAACGCCGACAGGGGTTCAGCTTTCCCCTTCTACCCTTACCGTTAGCACGGGGTCGACTAATACTCTGGCTTTGCTTGAGACTTTCTCAGACGGAAGTAGTGTTGCCGTGACAACCACTCAATGGACAAGTGCAGACCCTGCGGTTGCCACGGTTTCGAATGGGGTGGTCACGGGAATAGCTTCGGGAAAGTCGCTAATCACAGCAACCTATAATGCCTTTTCGGCCACTGCGTCTGTGACCGTTGTAGACTTATCGTCTACCGGCGACCCTTGGTACGGCGGCACCCTCAAATTCGATGATGAGTTTAACGGTTCGACGATTAATCCTGCCAACTGGACCTACGATTTAGGGGGAGGCGGCTGGGGCAACAACGAACTTGAAACCTACACGACCGCCAATGCTTCGATTCAAACCGTACCCGACGGCAATTCCACCGCTTCGTGCCTCGTGATCACAGCCCAAAAAGATTCCTCGGGGAACTGGACGTCCTCGCGTCTTTTGACCAAAGGCCTTCAAAGTTTTACCTACGGTAAAGTCGAAGCTCGGATGAAGCTCCCCTATGGCAACGGGATGTGGCCCGCTTTTTGGATGCTGGGATCCAATCTTGATACCGTTGGTTGGCCAGCCTGTGGCGAAACCGACATCATGGAGATGATTGGAGGCTCCGGAACCTCCGCGACTTCGGGAGCTTCGCTGAGCGACTCCAAGGTCTACGGCACCATTCACTGGCTGAATAATGGCAACAGCCTGGCCGCCAGCTACCAACCCGAACAGTACACGCTCAGCTCAGGAAAGTTCGCCGATGCCTTTCATACCTTCGGTGTCATCTGGACGTCAACAAGTATCACCTACTACATCGATGGGGTGCCCACAGGGTCGGTAACCCCCGATGCCACGACGGGAACAACCTTTCAACAACCGTTCTTTTTGATCCTGAACCTGGCGGTTGGAGGGACGTGGCCGGGGAATCCTACCTCGACCACGGTTTCTCCGCAAACGTTAGAGGTCGATTGGGTCCGGGTTTACCAATAAGTCCCCAGAGTTAGATCCAACGGCCTGCATGCCGAGTCTTCCACTGTCCGGCATGCTCCACCGACAAGCAGGCCCAACCACCCTCGTACCATTGTGCCGCTTCGGGATGAGCCTTGAGGATGGCGTCAACCTTTTCCCAAGGGGCCGTTACCAAAACCGACAAGCGTAGGGGTTCATGGTAGGCCACCCCACCCCAAGCCACCGATTGTTCAGGAAGCCCCACCTTGAGGTCGCCCCCCAAACCTTCCACGACCCCTAAATCTCCTATCCGAGAATGGAGGAGCTTATTCCCCGCCCCATAGTACTGTGGCGCCGTTGTTGAGGCAAAATATTGCAGGTTAATCCACGAAGCCACAATCGCCGGGGCTGTCAAAATCAGCTCAAGGATTTTTCCGTCATCACGATCCGGGTCATACGAATGAAGAAAAACCTTTCCCTCGCCATTCACTTTTCTGGTCCACGAGGCTGGCACAGCTATGAGGGCAACGTTCCCCGCTAAAGCTGGCTCGGGTCGCGTCTGAGCCTCATCACGAGAGCGTTTGCTCGCGCTTCCCGACAGAAACGAAAACCTCTCTTGTTTTTCTCGCTGAGTGGCTCTTTGCGCTTTTTCCCAGCTGGATCGCAACGCTTGTTCCCAGTCAGTCAATTGGGGGTTGCGCTCGGACACAAAGGTAAAGGTATCCGAGGTTGTATTATGCACGGCCGCCGCAAACAGTGTCGTTTCAGGAATCTGTACCCCTTGTTGAGCCAACGCGGAACGGGTTTGAACGTCGTTCAGAAGCGCCGCCGCCAGCCGCGCACTTGCGTGACCACTCTTGCCTCCACAGGCACCGCAATCCAAAGAGGCCGCGTGGGGATTATTGACACTCGCACTTTCATGACCGACAAAAATCATCAAAGGAGTCCAACGACCCAACCACCCCAAGTTGGTTAGTAGCGAGAGGGCAAGAGGTGCTTTCTCTGCTTGGGGGATCGCTCTGATCGCGTCTTCCAACCCCCCATAGTTTGCAACTGAAGGATGATAAGCCCCAGAAAAGCGAGCGAGCTTTGGGATGGCACTCCAGCCGGTTACTTCAACGAGTGGAAAGTTAGGGGTCCCTGAAACAATCAGCTTCGAGGCCCGGGGCCGGCGCGTTTTTCCTTTCAAGTGAAGCTGTGGTACTAAGAGCACTGGCAAAAGTGACTCATGCCCTTCCTCGCCTTCCCAACTGGCAGGGATTCCAAAAAAGCCTGCAAAGCCGTCGGTCGCCACCCTTGGTTCAAAGGCTTCCCAATGTCGACGGTACACTTCAGAACGCACATCGATACAAAAGGCAGCTCGAACTTGGGCTTGTGCCCGATCCTCGGGGTTTATTCTCGCCTCCGAAAGCTGAGCCTGAAGCTTCTTTCGTGTCCTTTCCTCGCGTTGTTGTAAGGCTACAAGTCTTTGGGAAAACGGCTCGGGTGCACTTT
>JAJXVP010000072.1 GCA_021782055.1 bacterium
CTCGAAACGGCCTTCAAAATGTTAGCTTTGACGGCCTTTAGTTTTTTGTCTGACATCATCGAACCACGAACAGATTGGACAAGGCTAAAAACTTCCTCCTTGCTCAATTCTTCTTTGCACTTTGGACACTTTGGCATATCCAAAGTGTAACCTATCCTTGGTTTATTTTGCAAGCTGTTTTTTAAGGAAAACCACCATTGATAATCCATTCTGCATAATGCTTCGTGCTGTCTGTCACGTCACCGTCCTCGACCGCTCTAGGTCCGGCATTGTAAGCCTCAAGCGCTTGATACCAAGTCCCAAAATACCCGTACAGGCTTTTGAGATACCGCAAAGCGACCCGTGTGGAACACATAACGCTAAAAGGGTCAATCTTTTTTCCGTTGTTGTATCGCCAAGAAAAATCCCCAAGCCACCGGGAATTGATCTGGTACAACCCTTGGTCAATTCCCCTCGATCCACGCGGTCTTTTTTCGGCAATCGGGTCACCCCCGGATTCTGCCAAGGCCAAAAAAAGCGCAATGTCGTAAGGCACCTGAAGCTTGCTGCTCTCGGTCAAAATAATCTGCTCGGTTACGCTATCTAAAACCGGCGACGGCCCAGTGAACGGTTTAATAAATGGCCTATAAACCGAACCTGAAAATAAATATGGAAAAAGTAAAACACTAAGCACAACTAACAAAAAATCTTTTTTATTCCTCTTTAATGTCAACTTCATTCTCCCATTCTGGTATTCTATCCAGAATTGATTTCTTTTTCATTGGAACATCACCACGGCTTCGACAACTCGCACCAGGATTAGAAGCTCCAAGCCAAAAAGGGCACTTTTTCGCCTTGCAATTTTTTTCAGGATTCCAGTATAAACAATTAGCCACAATAAAACTCCTTAAAATGGAATATCATCCTCATAGTTTTTATAGTCCGGGGCTGGAGTATCAATACCTGAAACATGGCCCCGGTTTATGTTATCTTTTGGAGCATCTTCACGCTTCCCACCTAAAAGCTGAACGTCCTTAGCATCAATCAGAATTTTATTGTGCTTTTGGCCGTCCTTTTCCCACCGCTCCTGCTTTAATTCGCCACTAACCGCGACCTGCTGGCCCTTGATTAAATACTTTTGCAAACCTTGAGCGGTTTTCCCCCATAGCTGTACGTCAAAAAAATTTGCCTCATCTATCCAATCATCATTTTTTTTAATTCTTCGATTCGTAGCAATAGAGAAATTGCCAATGGCTGTTCCACTTGCTGTAAACCTTAACTCAATATCCCTAGTCAATCGACCAACCAGAATTATGCTATTTAAGTCTGAAGCCATAAAAACCCCTTTAATTTTTTGCAAATTCAATTATTCGATATTCCAACTTTCCACCACAACAAGGGCAGGAAGCCATCGTAGTGTTTTCAACATTGAATTTTTTTCCACAATCCACACAAACTAATCGCGTTTTGGGTGCCCCCTGCTTTTGACACTCTTGGTCAAAAAATAGACTTAGTTCACCAACCGCTACACCGGGAATATTTAGCTTAGGCCCCTTGGCCGCCAAAAATCGCTGCCACGCTTCCAAAGTTTTCTCTTGACCTGCTATCGAAGAGAGTTTGAGAACGGATTGCTTTGGCTTTTCTTGGAGTTTGAAACCAGCGTAAAACTCTTGTCCCGAGTTTTCCACAATTTCCACAAGGGGGGGGGATTCCTCACGCGCCTGCGCGTTTCCCCCCTCTTTCTCTGTATATGTCTCTGTCTCTGTATCTGGTGCGTCACCGTGACGTTTCTGTGACGTCACAACGCTGTCACTGTGACGTTTCTGTGATGTTTCTTGTGACAATTTTTGTCTTTCTCTATATTCCCGTGTTCGTTGTCGGCTTGTGTCGGATGAAAATTGCCGTTCATGCCAGTGAACCACTGTGCTTTTGGTTATCAGTTCTTGTATTTCTAGCGCTTGAAAAACCCTTTCTATTGTGGCTATTTCCTCGGCTAATATAATAGATACCCTTCTAGGTGTTATTTTAATATGGTCTGATTCATTAACCGCGCATGATTCAAGTATAGCGTGCCATGTAGCGATAACAACTGATCTTGATACACTGGCTTCCATTGCGGCTTCGTGAAGTTTTGAATCAGAAACAGTCCCTTCATAGGCTCGATACCACCTATTCATTTTCTACTACCTCCAATTCAGCTGCCATTTTAACAGCTCGATCAACACGGCCTTTCAAGTGCGGATAAGCTTTGAGAAAAGGCCCCCAACCCTTTTGGTGCTGGAAAAGCACGTGGTCATTGTGGCATAATATCAACCAATTCCAAGGCTCTTTTGAGGCCCTATCATTGGCCCCTCGGCTGACAATATGAGCCAATTGGAGCCCTTCACCGCCCCGAGTACAAGCCATGCAAAATGTATTCTTTTCTCTAAAAATTTGCTCTGTTTTAGATGGTGAATTTGTGGCAACTATCGTATCAATAGGGTCAGTTTTTTGACCGCCCCGCCAGGTCATCCAGTCGAAAAAAATCTTTTTTACTGAGCCCTGTTGATCCGTTGTCAGGTCAAAATAAGCCAACTCAATTAGAAGCCCTTCGATGATCCTAGACGCCCCGTAAATATCTAACTCAGATATTGAAGCAACTCTAGTTTTTGGAGCGCCTAAGCCTGGTTTTTTAGCTTTATATTCAACCTCAATATAATCGCCATACTGTGCCATTATGTCGCGCACAAGATTTTCTTTTTCTTCACTAGATGGGGACCGATTGTTAAGGCATTGAAAAAGAATTCCTGCCAATCCAAAAATGGTGTTTTGTTGCTTATAGGTCTTAGTTCTGATTATTCGCCGCATTTCTAAGACGAACGCCTCGTCTTTTTCAAAGGCCCCAGCAAGAAAGCCCCTGAAAAGTTTTAGGTCTGCTTCGATGGCAACCGGGGTGAAGCTGCCGTCAGGGTTTTTTATAGCCTGTGCCATTCCCGTTGCTTTTCGCATCATTTGACATTCCGCCTTTTCCACCATTCTAACGCTGCCGCCCCGGTAAATGCGTCATAATCTTCGGGGTCAGTGTAAGGCACAAGCTCATAATTTCGCCCGTGTTTTGGCTTTTGAAAAAGCTGAACGGTCATTCTTGGCCTTGTTTTACAGTTACCGTCAAGCACGTTGTACGCCGCTAACTGTACGCCGTGGTGCCTCTGCTTCGCTCCGGTTTTGATGTCAACCATTGTCTCAACGCCATTTACCTTACCAACCCTATCAAACGTCCCCGCGATAAGCCACGCGAAATTTCCGACCATTTTTTCTACTGCTAAAGGCTCAAAATTACAATCATCAACAAACTGAACCCAGCCTTGGATATAAGGAAGGTACGGGGAGTCTAAATAGTCCTCAATATCCTGAACCCGCTTGTCTATTAGCTCCGTTGCCTTATGAACCGCTGTCCCACGCTTTTGAGCTTCGACGGTGTAGAAATTTCCTAAGTCTGGTGCAATTCCGGTGATTTTTAACAACTGCGTGACGGAAACGGCCTCGATCCCGTCAAGCCAGTATTTGTGCTGAACCTCGTCAAACATGATGTCCATATAATTTCCTGCTTTTGCCGGACCAAGTGGCCCGGCGTGATTATTAACGGCCAGTGGGAACCATTGAAACGGTTTTAACCGCCCTAAGCCCAGGTACTTTAAAAAGGTCTTTCAGGGTTTGAACGTCGGAATTCGCCTTGGCCTGGTTAAAAATCAGATAGTCCCTAGGAACCAAGCTAAGGTCAACGACCTCAACCGACCATTTTTCTACTTCGCGCAAACCCTGAACCTTAACTTTATCAACCGGCGGCGGAACTACCTCGGAAGGAACCTCGGGAGCTGTGGGACCTGTGGCCTCCTGCTGGACTTCAGCTCGCTTCTCGTTCTCTATCCGAATTCGCTCCTGCTCTCGCATCCTTTCTACTTGAAGGTAGGCTGAAAGCCTAGCCTGAACAATTTCCTTGGCCTTGGAAAGCGGGTCTGTCAGCTTCTTAATCTGATTGTCAACAGCTTTTCTTTTGGCCTCTGCCGCTGCCTTTTCTTTCTGAGCTTCTTTTAGCTCGGGGTCATAAAATTGCTCAACGGCCTTTATTGTGGCATGAGTAGCCACCAAGAATTCTGAGGCTTTTTTGAAATCTTCTTGCGTTTCAACCGTCGTCGCGTTGAGTTTATTGACCTTGGAGCTTAACTCCATAACCATTTCGTCCTCGTCAATGAAAACGATAATATCTTTTTTTTCGCCCATAATTACTCCTTGACGGTTTTCCCCGCCCCAAGGTGCCCTGGATTACCCAGGGAACCCCAGGCCGATTAAAACAAGCCAAGCCCCCCTGATCCAATCTCTTTTTCCTGCTCCTCTTCAGGAAGCGCCTCAATAGCATCACGAACCGCTTGCATGGTTTTCAACAATGGCGTTTGAACTTTATTTTCTTCGACTTTTGGAGCCACGCTTTCCGTCTGTTCCTTTTCAGAATCCAACTTTTCCCACTCAGCTTTAACACTAAGCCAGTGTTGATAGATATTAAAAATAAGCTTCTTCTCGTCGGCCTGACCTTTTAATATGGGTTTTAAGTCAGCTTTTAACTTCGTTTTGTACTCAGTTTGCTTTTCGTCCGGAATTACTTTTGACTCGATAACTGCGACGATTTTTGACACCATATCGGGACGCTCAAGTTTAGAAAACTCAGCCTCTTCAGGGGACGCTTTGGTCTTTGGCTCCTCTTTTTTTTCTTCAGCTTTAATTTCAGTATTTTTCTCGGCATTTTCTTCTTTCAAAGGCTCTTTTTCTTCAACCGCCCCCGCCTCCTGCGCAATGTCATTTTCAGGATTGTCGTCAAATGACATAGTGCCATCAAGTGATCCATCAAACTCATGAGCAACGCCTTGGTCAACTGTAAAAGCTTTTTGCATATCAACGGACAGTGGCCCCCATTTAGCTAGGGTGTTTTTTAGCACGGTTTTGGCCCGCATTGCCTCGCGGTTGGTATTCCAAACGCCTTTTTCATTTGAAAAGGTTTTTGAGAATTTTTTTCCGTGAGCGTCGATCTTCCCGACCGGCCAGTATTCAAGTTTCTCAAAGCCGGAATCGAGCTTGAAATATGCCACGTACCCAACAATCTTTTCTTGATTGTCGTTTTCTCGTTGCCCGTTCTTGGGTGAAGGTTTTAGTTCAAGGTCCCCCGTGACGTAGTTATAGGAAACGAATTCATCCTCATAAACCTCGGAAACGTTGATTTTTAAGTATTGCCTCGATCTTTGGGCAAGCTGAATATAACCCCGAGTCATAATTTGAAATTGTGCCAGTGCTTTTCCATTTTCCTTGTATGGAACGATGGCCGCAAAGCCAAGGTTTTTGTCAACTGGGAGGTTTAGGACCGCTGAAGCCATAGCCGCTGTCAATATTGACTTAGGCTCTGCTGTGGATAACAAGGAATTGGATTGAACCACGTTCAGAACGCTCGCTAAGAAGCTAGACGACCGTTCTCCGAGAATTTCCATAAACTTTTTTTGAACATAATCGCTACCAATCAGGGTGCGGATTTTGTCGATTTTCGCAATTTCATTCGCCATAATTTTCTCATCCTTCTAGTTTATCTTGACGATAAAAAAACCGTCGCGCTTGACATGAATTAAACCGCCAGATTAAATTCATGTCTGACTCACTCCTTGGCCGTCAGATTCGCCCCTGACGGTCTTTTTTTGCTCTTTTTTACGCAACCCCCTTGTCACCTCCAAATAAATCCATAGCCACCGATTCGAGAATGTCGATCTGTTCTTCAGCTTCGATATACTCTAGTACCGTCATATTTCGGTTTTTTGCCGACGCTTTTGGATTTGAATGAGTACGATAGGCAAATTGGCGATACAATTCGCCCCAGGCGGCCAAGTAGCTTATGCCGGTATTCTCGACGTGCTTTCTAACGATCATATTCACGCGATCCCGTGGTGCTAGTTCTGGTGCCGGAAGTAGTGCAGCTCTTTTCTCAACCCGTGTCTCGATATTCGACAAGCGGCTGTCAAGATTTTTCATAATTCCAGATACGATCCCGGCTATAACCTCAAGGTCTCGTTCGGTAAGCGACGAACCAGCGACCGATTCGACGGAATTTTTTTGTTGTGCGTTTTGTCGGTACAGCTCTGCGGCGTTTTTCCCTAAACCTGTCTCGATTATCGCGACCGTTTCTGAAAGGTCATAGTCTGCCGGTGTTCCGCTTTTGGATACCGACGACAATTTTTCCGCAATCGACGACAATTTGTCGCCGGTTTTCTTTGCCCATCGTTGTACAGTTCTTTCATCCTTTACAACGGCTTCAGAAATTTCTTTTGCTGTCATCGTTTTTCCTCCTTAAACGACCTTGCTTCAAGCGCCTCTTCAACCAACACTCGAACCTGTTCCGAACGTGATCCACGTTTATCTTTTTTCGCTGTCTCAATAATTCTTTGGAGTAACTCATGACTAATTTTCAAGCTAATCATTTCATCCTTTTTCATAATCGCTCCTATAAAGGTATTACCTTTTAATACCTTTTGTCAACATATTTTTTTAACAATAGGTATTACCTTTGCCGATAAATGAACCATGACACGTCAATCGTCTACCAATAAGAGAATTTTCATAAGCGCTAAGGTGCTTCCTGTGATTATTACTGCCCTTGATGTTATTTCAGCGGAAGAGGATAGGTCACGCTCAAATGTCTTGGAAAGAATTGTTCTTGCTTGGTTGAATGAGCATAGGCCCGACCTTATTAAAGAATGATTCATCCGCCATCTTAACGGCCTACCCCGTGCCTGTGGTATAAACACGGGGCTCGCCCACTCCCTTTTGACGGGTATCCTCCAAGCCCGCCCCTTGACTACTGATACGCCCAATAGTCTGCGTTTTGGGACCAAAGCGGTAAATGGTCCGATCACCGGGAGGGGAATTGAACCCCTGACATACTTTATCCACCCTGGAAAAGCCGCTCTCCCACTGAGCTACCCGGCGGCCTTATTAAACGATTGTCACCTTTTCCCAGCTACGACGAATTTTTCCAATCGTAACCATTTCGCCTTCGACGCTGGTCACTTCCCCTTTCGTGGGTCCTCGAACACCCTGGAACGTGACTTGAGTTCCGATGGCATATTCTTCCTTGATCCGATCTTCAAGGTGCTTTTGAGCCAGGTTACGCGCATGGGCCAACTCAGCCAAAGTCTTTTTTTCCAATTTCTTGCCCCTCCTTCGGGCTTTTTTGATCTTGTAATGCCGGTTACGTTTTCCGGCGTCCGCTTGACCGTTGAAATTATGCTAGAATCGGCAAGCCTAAATCCTGAGATTCAAGCCATGAACGGATGTTTGAAAGCGCCTGAAGTTTCCAAGCCCCTCCGTCAGCCTCGAAAATCGCCGCTGTTACCGGGTCAGAGGGTCTTAGGCGGAAAATAAAATCCCCATCCGGCTGGACAACCTCGGGAAAAATCCTTCGGGCTTGTAACCGATAAATTCCCTTCGTTTCTTTTTTCTCAGTCAGTGCCCCACGGACCCCGATCCGAACATTGACCTGCTGAGAAACCCCGTCATCCTTCGTGTCGACGCCAGAGTCTTTGCTTACCGATGAAGCGATCTGAATAATTTCCGACAACTCGTCACTCGGAAGGAAATATGTTTTTGCGTTGATGATGAATTTTTCCATTTCCATCCATCCACCGAATGAAAATGAGTCCGTTGTAATCGGCTCAACCTTTGCAAAAACCGTCCTTCGATTATCAGCCCCCAGATATTCTTGGACCAATGAAACTCGGTTTATGTCGTCAACAAGAATAAACATTTTTCCATCTGCAAGCCTTTCGCAATTTTGTTTCAGGTAAACAACCAAAGCCGACAAGCTCAAGAATTTCAAGGGCTCAGGCCGACGCGCCTCAAAAATAACAGGCTTCAAAGCGCGATCCGAATAAGTAATACCGTTAATCATAACGGTTTTTTGTGTCGCGTCTTGTAACGCCGCGATCTCTTTTACTGCTGTGCCATCCATAGCTATTTATCTCCTACTGCTGAACGAAAACTCGTTTTGTTGTCTGCCAACGGCAACTCTTCCTGCTTAGGGTCATTAACATAGGCGGTTGCCTTAACCCCGTCATAAGAAAACAGAACCACGCCTTCGCTTGGCTTAACGGGAGCCAATTTGATCGTGGATGAAACCTTGGTTGACGCGAACTCTCGTGCCTCGTTCGGTTTGACCTCGATCTTGATATTGATTACACGCGCTGAATTCGGCGGTGTGTTTTCGTCGGCGATGTTTTCCATCACCTTTCGCCAGGCTTCGTTGAAAAGCTCGGCAATATGCCCTTGGTTAAGGTTGGCTAAACTAGCTTCCTTGTGTTCCATATCCTCACCCCTTCCCAGCATTAACCTGTGCTGGCCGGTTTTTTTTAATCAACGTCAAGGCTGTATTCCAAATCCGCCTTTTTTAGTTCTTCTAGTTTTGTAAGGATTAGATTTTCAAAGCCTTCAACTTCACCAAGCCAGCTCGTAATATCCACCCCCCCCACTCGGACCTGACGGATTTCAAAGAATTCCGGCCAGGACGGGTCATCCATGCCCCCATTTTGGGCTGGAATAAGCTCGGCGTACACCTCAACGTCAACGCCAAAAAGTTCAATCATGTGTGTATCTAGTTCATAGCGCATACTTTCGCCCCTTGTTTCAAGCGCTCGAAATAAACCCATGCGGACGCCGAAACAATCTCGCGCCGGGTTAAGCTTCCCGATCCCAGGGAACAAGGCCGGTTTTCTCGGGACGCGCATCTCCACACGCGCTATCGGTGCCCAACCGCCTCTTTTTGGTGAGCGGGACCAATTAGTAACTAAGCCCCCGCGTACGTTACGCCAGGCGCTTGTGCCTCCGCTTCGGGCTCATCAGCCTGACCGTCGGCGGTAACTTTACCCTCAACGCTCACGGATTCTGGAGCGGGTGCTGTCAAGATGGCTCCGGTTGCGCTGTCAACAACCACGGGAGCCGACGGAACATTTTCAACCGCTGCTGGCGCGGGAATGGTTTTCACGCCATGCCCCAGGTGCTTTTCAACCCAGGCTTCACCTACACCGATTTCATGGGCAACGAATTGCTCACCAGCCTGGAAAACCTTGACCGTGCCATTTACAAAGGCTCGAACCTGCTTTCCGATCTTAACCTCAAAGGTCTTGAATGACATTCTCAACCCTCCTTTTTCTTTTTTCTAAGCCCTCAACTCAGGCTTTAATTTTTAGTTTTAATTTCCGACGCTCGGCCCTATTCATGAGCCCTGCCGGGTTTTGTTTTACAAAGCCACTTCTGCTTTTTGCAGGTGCCTTGGCAAGCTTTTCTTGGCTTTCCTTTAGTACCGCCATAAACGCCGGAACGGAAGCCAAGTTTCGATCCGCTTCACGTACCCGCTTATCAGCCAAGTTCATGACCTGCCGGTCAAAAAACCCTATTTCTTCTGGTTTTAGTGTTTTTTTTCGTAAGAAAACCGGCCCAGGCTTAGAAAGCCAAGCCCCAAACACCATAACGCCCGCGAAAACTAAGCCCATAAAAAAAGCGGAATCAAACATTCTCTTTCCCCTTCTTTTCCCGGTCACGCATCCGCTGTTTAAGATTTTTCAAAATTCTTTTGTGTTCCTCTTTCCCGGTGGAATCAAAATGGCCGCGCCGACGCTCAACGCGAATAATTTTACGCTCATCGCCATCATAAACCACCGATGAAGGGCACCATTCCATTTTAGACAACCTCCCGTGACGAAACATAAAAGCTCAACCGTGGCGGATGATTTTTCTTTTCCTCTCGCTCATTTTCAAACGACGCTCTATCCAAAGCCTCACGCTCTGTAGGGTAGGCTGTCAGCTCAAGCGACGCCCCGTCGCTTATCTCAAGGTTTTTCATCATCACGCGATATTCAACGGCCACGACGTGCCCCCTTTAATTCCTTCAAGGCGTC
Organism: bacterium; assembly: GCA_021782055.1. The sequence goes on from JAJXVP010000072.1 coordinate 9,942, forward strand.
CTCAATATCAGGAATACGGTTATTTTGTAGAAAAGCATCAACGTCTTTTGGGAGTATCCAAACTTGACGGCCCCGCCTCGATACGGCAATTTCCCGTGAGGCGATATAACGCTCAACTGTCCGCTTGCTCACTTTTAGATACTCGGCCAATGTTTCAGGTGTGAATAAATCACTCATAAAACACCCACCTTGGCGCGATCTTTTTCAATTACGCGCCGACAAAGCTCGACACCTTTTTGGAACACAACGGTTTTCAGAAAGATTTTTGCCGACCCGTCAGCGGTAAACGACGGCGTTTCTACAACTCGAAAACACCCAGCGTCAATGTATTTTTGATAAGGCTGGTTGTCGCCCATGAGTATACCAAAGCGCCTAAGCGCTTCAAAAAGGTTATTCCGGCCATAGCCGGGAACCGCCAATACCTTGGCAACCTCGCCAATGTCGATGGTGTCAGTAGAACCTAAAACCGCCTTGTAAAAGGCTACCTTGGGACGGTCAGCCTCTATTTGTTTAGTGGCGGCTTCTAGCTTCTCGGTCTGGTCAGCGGCCAAGCGTAGAGCGGAAACGTAATCCTTTGGGATGTCAAAGGTTCCCATAGCCTTTTCGCGTTCGAGCTGGTTTAATCGGTCAATAACGGCGGCTCGAAGCTGGACACTGTAGCCTGTGACAAGAATCATGACTTCGCGGGGAGGTAAAAGATAGCAGGTTCTTTCCTCGCCATTCCCAGCCTTGTAGACCGAAGCAAATCTGCTTTGGTCGATTTCTAACCCTTCCAGAACCTTGCGGATGTCTCTGCAAACATCCCCGTGGTTCTTGCCAGTAATCTCGGCGATTTCGCGGCTGTCCATTGTGACGCCGATTTTTTCTATGTCGTTCAATTCTTGGCCTCCTCTTTTTCAATCGCATCAAGGATTAGAACTCTCACCCACTGGGTAGCTTTTCTCCCAGTAGAATCCAAAAAGTTTTTTACTTTTGTTTTTTCTTCTGGATTCATTGGAACTGCTATTTTTAGATAGCGCTCCCTTTGTGTTAATACGCTTTTATTCGCATTCATGTGATTGATTATACGCCTTAAAGCGCATTTGTCAACATATATTTACGCTTTTTTTCGCACTATGCCGATAAGATGTTATGGATTTTTCAGAGCGTCTTAGGCTTGCGATAGGTAGGACAGGTTTTTTAGTCAGAGAAATTGCATCAAGGGCCGGGGTGGAAAAACGAACCTTGGATAAATGGCTATCAAAAACCAAGCCAACCATACCGAATGTGATTGACGCTACAAGCGTAGCTACTGTTCTCGGCGTTACCGTTGAGTACCTAGTAACCGGCACGGATTCCACGGACCCCTGGATTCGTGAGAACCGTGATCTAATTGCAAACTTGAAGGAATTGAACGCCGAGGACTTGGAAGAAATCTCAGCCATTGTAAAAATCAAAGCCAACCGTCAAATTGCCCGCGACCTGCAAAGCGGTTTAGGCTCATAAAGAGCCCCCGCTAATTTTACCAAAAACTCTAAACTTTAACGATATAAAGATTATTGACGTTTCATGTCTAAACCTTGGTCATT
>JAJXVP010000432.1 GCA_021782055.1 bacterium
CTTGAGAACGAAAGATTCTTAACTTATTCAAAATTGCCGTATCGGGCATTTCATAAATGTAAAGTTAAGTTAACAAGCTGTCAAGGTGAACAAAAGTTACTGTACCTGCCCATTCCTGAAAGAATCCATTGTGAAATTGTCCTGTAGGCCACATACTAGAAAGACTGTTAAAACCGCCGATTTCAACGTGGTAGATTTATCTTGGCAATCAATGATTTTTAAACAAGGGGAGGAAGAAAACATGCTGGTTGTTACGACCGAAAATATCTCGGGTTATCAAATAACCGAAGTGAAAGGGCAGGTATTTGGCCTCGTGGTGAGAAGTCGAGGCCTTGGAAGCACTATTCTTGCAGGACTTAAAAGTTTGATTGGTGGGGAAATTCGGCAGTATACGGCTTTGCTTGAAGACTCGCGAAAGCAAGCCATCGATAGGTTAGTAGCCAACGCCACGGCCATGGGCGCCAACGCCATTGTTATGATGCGCTTTGATTCGAGTGAAATCGGTCAAAACATGACAGAAATTCTTGCTTACGGAACTGCCGTCCTCATTCAAGCCGGCAATTAAATGTATGACTTTTTAAGCAAGTATTTTCACTTCGCCGAGGTGGATCGCCCCAGGAGGAGCCGTAAGACGGGGCTTATCACCGACAGCCCGATGATGACAAGCCACATCAGCGGGTCGGTCAGCGCGACGGTACCGAACACCCGCTGACAGAAGGGGACGAACACGAGGAGCGGGATCATGGCGATCATGGCTATGCTGAAACCTTTGAGAAGCGGGTTCGGCGCCGTGAACTTTTTCCACATTCGACCCTCTCGTAACACGAACGCCGAAAGCTGGGGCGACAAAAGAGTAACAACAAACGCGGCGGTTTGGCCGGCCTGGGCACTGCCCCGCCCGCCCTGCCAGGCGAAAGCATACGCCGCCGTGATAGCCAAACCGAACACTAGACCATCAAAGAGCATGGTCCAACGGTCTTTCACCGTCAGGATGGGGTCGTCTCGTCGAGGCGGACCACGCTTCATGACCTCGGGACCTGCCGGGTCGGTGGACAGCCCTACGCCCGGTGCTGTTTCCATAACAACGTTCGACCACAAGAGCATCAGGGCGTTCAAGGAAGCGCCCGGAGCGAATAGCGGGGTAAGGACAGTCGTAATGACCTTACCCAGGTTGTTGGTGATGAGGTAACGGACCAGTCGACGAAGGTTGCCGAACACCGTCCGGCCCTCTTTAACCGCCGCCACAATGGTAGCAAAGTTATCATCAGTGAGAATGAGGTCGGCAGCTTCTTGACTGACCTGAGTCCCAGCCCGCCCCATCGCGATGCCGACATGGCTTTTCTTCAAGGCCGGGGCGTCGTTGACACCGTCACCCGTCATGGCAACGACGTGACCGCCCTCACGGAGGGCTTCGACGATTTTCAGTTTATCTAAAGGAGAGACTCGGCTGTAGACCCTATAGTCAGACGCCGTGCTCACGAACTCTTCAGGGCTCATCGCCTCCAGCTCTTTGCCCTCGAGGGCCTGGGTGGGGAGTTGGGCGATGCCAACGCTTTCAGCGATAGCAAAGCCCGTTTTCTTGGCGTCGCCGGTAATCATGACCACAGCGATTCCTGCCGCGTGTGCTTCAGCAACCGCTTGCTTGACCTCATCTTTGGGAGGGTCGTAGATGACGACGGCCCCCAGCCAGTTCAGAGCGGGCAAACAACTGGTTTCGAGTTTGCCGCCGGTGAGTTCGTACGCGGGGCCGGTATCGGCCTGAGCGAACCCGATCAGACGGAACCCTTTGTCCTGGCGGGTACCCAGGTCCCGTAACACGGCCGTGCGCTCAGCACCCAGGCCGGGGCACAGCGCGGCTACCTTTTCAGGCGCACCCTGGACCAAAACCCTGCGGCCCCCCGGGGTCGCAACCAGTGCGACGCTGTACATCCGGTCGCTATTGAACGGCAAGGTCGCCAGCGTTACGTACGGAGCGTCGAACTCGCCGGGTTTGTAGCCGGTCAACAACGCTGCCTTGAGAAGAGCGATTTCGGTAGGGTCGCCCGAAGCAAGCGTTGCTGTCGAGCACTTCGCGGCGATTAAGAATAGGTCGGCTACTGCCTGGTCCCGCCCCTCGGCAATCCTAGTATAGAGGTCGGCCGCGGTATGGAACTTTTGGTCGAGGTAGAACTCTTTGGCTGTCATCGCATGCGTGGTAATCGTCCCCGTTTTGTCGGTGCAAATAAAGTCGACGTTGCCAAGGGTCTCGACCGAACTCAGCTTTTTGACAATGGTTGACTGGCGGGCTAGACATTCTACTGCCAAAGAAAGGGCGATGGTGATGCTGGCTGGCAGACCTTCGGGAAAGACTGCCACCAAGATGGTAATTGCCAACAGTACAGCACCTTCGAGGCGGGCCGTATCCCAGTGAGAAAAGTCCTTGACGGCGAATAAGGTCAAGACGAGTGCCGCCGAACCGAAGGCCAGCAACACTAAAAACTTGGTTTCTCGCGCTAGCCTGACTTGGAGGG
>JAJXVP010000433.1 GCA_021782055.1 bacterium
AACGGCGCCTTGTTACCTCTGCCCTGCCCTACGTCAACAATATTCCTCACCTGGGCAACCTGATTCAGGTTCTTTCGGCCGATGTGTTTGCGCGGTACTGCCGCTCGGCCGGGTACGAAACCCTCTATGTCTGCGGCACCGACGAATACGGTACCGCCACCGAAACCCGCGCCCTCGAAGAAGGAATCACCCCCCGACAGTTGTGCGACCGTTTTCATGCTATTCACCGGGATATCTACCAATGGTTCGGCATTGCCTTTGACACCTTTGGGCGCACCAGTGCTCCCGAACAAACCGAAGTGACCCAAAGTATTTTTTTAGATTTAGAAGCCAACGGCTACATTCTTGAGCAAACCATCGAACAGCTGTATTTAGCGTCGAAAAGCCTGTTTTTGGCCGACCGCTTTGTTCGCGGTACGTGCCCCAGCTGTGGTTACCACGAAGCCCGGGGCGATCAGTGCGAAAACTGCGGCAAACTTTTAGACCCCACCGACCTTTTGGAACCCTGGACCCCCCTGGCCCCCGGCGAAAAGCTTGAAATTCGGCCGACCAAACACTTGTACATCGATTTACCCCAGCTCAAAGACAAGCTCGAAGCCTGGCTGACTAAGGCACAAGCCCCGTGGGCTCGTAATGCGGTCAAAATGACCGAAGCTTGGATCCGCGATGGGCTTAAACCCCGAGCCATCACCCGCGACCTTAAGTGGGGTATTCCTGTCCCCAAGGACGGGTTTCGCGACAAGGTGTTTTATGTCTGGTTCGACGCCCCGATTGGCTATATCTCGATGACCGCCGGCTTGACGCCCGAGTGGAAATCTTGGTGGCAAAACCCCGACCAGGTCGAGTTGTACCAATTTATCGGTAAGGACAATATTCCCTTTCATACGGTGGTCTTTCCGTCGTCGCTTTTGGGGTCAGGCCGCCCCTGGACTATGCTCCATACCATGAGTTCCACCGAGTACCTTAACTACGAAGCGGGGAAGTTTTCAAAATCGGCCGGCGTGGGAGTTTTCGGTACCGATGCGGTCGAGACAGGAATTCCGGCCGATGTCTGGCGCTTTTACCTGTTCTACAACCGCCCCGAAAAAAGTGACACCCTGTTCACCTGGAAGGATTTTCAAGAACGGGTGAACTCTGATTTAATTGGCAACTTTGCCAACCTCGTCAACCGCACCCTGACCTTTAGCCGCAAAAACTGGGGCGAGGCGGTGCCTTCCGGGCCTGCAGACTCAACCTTACGGCAACAGGCTGAACAGGCCCTAACGGCCATCCGTGCAAACTTTGAAAAGGCCGAGTTGCGCGACGCTCTGAAAGGCATTCTGGAACTTTCAGATCTGGGCAACAAGACCTTTCAAGACGCCGAGCCTTGGAAGCTCGTCAAAACCGCCCCCCCGCTAGCGGCCGCCCTTCTTCACGACTTGCTCTACCTGGTGCGCGACTTAGCTTTTTTGATTCAGCCCTTTATGCCCGCAACCAGTGCCCGGGTGGCCCGCTTTCTCGGCCTAGACCCCGCCCCTGCTTGGGACTGGGACCGTGTTGCCGTGTGGGAGGGTTTAACAAAAATCGAAGCCCCCGAAATTTTGTTCCAAAAGTTAGAAGATGAGGCTATTACCCGCTGGCAGGCCAAGTTTGCCGGTAGTCAAAAAGAGCGAGCGGCTCAGGCCGCCCAGGAGTCAACTGTGGAATCCACTTTAGAACCAAACTTAGAAACCCCCGAAGCGTTGTTTCGTCAAAGAATTGATCTGCGGGTCGCCAAGATCCTTGAAGTCAAACAACACCCTGGTGCCGACAAGCTCTACATTGAGCAAATTGAAACCTCGCCTGGCGTCACCACACAAATTGTCTCGGGTTTGGCACCGTTCTATCAGCCTCAAGAGCTTCAAGGCCGTCATGTTATTTTGGCGGCTAACCTCAAACCAGCCAAACTGCGCGGTGAAGTCTCGAACGGTATGCTTTTGGCCGCCAGCCGCGAAGGTGAAACCGAAACCGTCGAAGTGATTTTTGCCGATGGGCTCCCGGTGGGGACCCCGCTCGACCTTGAAGGCGACACCCTGCGAACCCCCGAGGCGGCACTTAAACCCCAGATCAAGATTGACAGCTTTTTTGAAGTCCCTTTACGAATGCAAGCCGGCGTGCTCATGACTGGGAACACAGCCCTAACCGGGGCTGGTCAGCGCCTCAAAACCCACACCGTGACGGATGGCTCTGTCGGTTGAGCCCGTGGAGGAGGACCCGGAGTACCTGACCAGGCAGTTGATCACTTGCTTGGGCAACAAACGAAACCTGTTACCTTTAATCGGCCAGGGTCTCGATTTTGTCCGCCAGGATTTAGGCCGGGCCCAGCTTAAGCTGTTTGACGTTTTTTCTGGCTCGGGAATCGTTGCACGGTTTTTTAAGCGTTACGCCTCTTGGCTTCTGGTCAACGATTTAGAGCACTATTCGCAGGTTCTGAACTCTTGCTATTTAACGAACGCGTCACAGGTGCCCCCTTTAGAGGCGGCGC